>JAERTF010000193.1 GCA_016845105.1 Bacteroidota bacterium
GGATAGAACCTTATCTGGACTGATTCAAAACTAATTTCTATTGAGAAATCTGCAATCGATTGCAAATAATCGACAATTATTATAGTAAGTAGTCCATTATTATTTCAAATAATTATTTAATACACATGGTTTTAGGTTGTATGTGTGATTAGCTGTAGTTTAGGATAATGTTATGATTATGTACAATTATGTGTTTAAGGATTGATTGACAAATCTTACAATTGACCAATTATAAGCAATGTAATATTAAGTTTTTGTTAATTATTATTAATTTTGGTTTGATTTACAATACTGTATGTATATAAATTTAAAAATTCACAATAACTAAATTAAATATCATGGTAAAACAATTATTTTCAAAATTGCTGCTTTTTGCGGTAGTTTTACTGGGTAGTTCCCTAACAATTTTTGCCCAGAGTGGCACAGTTACAGGAGTTGTAACTGATGCACTTGATGGAAGTTCTCTTCCTGGAGCAACAATTGTAGTAAAGGGTACCACCACGGGTACTGTAACCGATATTGACGGTAATTACTCACTAGAAGTAACTCCAAATCAGGTGTTGGTCTTTTCCTATGTTGGGTATTCTCAGCAGGAACATATAGTTCAGCCAAATACAACACTTGATGTAGTCATGGAATCATCATCACAATCACTCGATGGTATAGTAGTAATAGGTTATGGAACTGTTAAAAAGAAAGATGCTACTGGTTCTGTAACATCTATTAGCAAAGACGAGTTTATGAAAGGTGCGGTAACATCTCCTGTTAATTTAATTGCCGGGAAAGTTGCTGGTGTTCAGATTTCATCTGATGGTGGTGCTCCCGGTTCATCATCACAAATTAGAATTCGAGGGGGTTCATCATTAAATGCATCTAATGACCCTCTTATCGTAATCGACGGTATTCCATTATCCAATGAAGGAGGAAGTGGAACACGTAGCGCATTAAACAATATCAACCCACAGGATATTGAAACATTTACAGTTCTTAAGGATGCATCTGCTACAGCTATTTATGGTTCACGTGCTTCCAATGGTGTAATAATAATTACAACAATAAAAGGAAAGCAAGGCTCTCCCTTGAAAATTGAATATCAGGGAAAGCTTTCTTTATCTCAAAAGCCAAAACAGCTTGATATACTCAGTTCATCTAATTTCCAAAGTTTATTTGATGAGAAATTTTCTGAACATTCCGATATACTAGGAGTATGGTATGATAAAGATGGTTTACCTGTTTCTGCTTCAGACACAAGCCGTAAAGATAATATTAGATATAATACTAACTGGCAAGAAGAAATTTATAAGGATGCCATTGGTATGGATCATGCATTAAGTGTGACCGGAGCATGGAAAACTCTACCTTATCGTTTCTCCCTAGGTTATACTGATCAGGATGGAACTTTAAAAACATCGAACTTCAAACGTACAACTTTAAGCGCATCGTTAAATCCTACATTGTTAGATGATCATTTGAAATTAAACGTAAATGCAAATGCATCATTTATTAAGAATACTTTTGCCAATCAAGGCGCCATTGGTGCAGCCGTACAAATGGATCCTACTAAACCAGTTCATAATACCGACGGAAAATATGGTGGATATTATGCATGGCCAGGTAGCGATGGTATTAACCCTTCAACTCAAGCCACTGATAACCCTGTTGCTTTATTGATGCAAAATGATGATAAATCGAATGCCAATAGAATATTTGGTAATTTTCAGGCTGATTATAAATTTCATTTCTTACCCGAATTGCGTGCAAACTTAAATCTTGGACTCGACCAATCTAAAAATGATGGTACAGTATATCGTCCAAAT
The DNA here is from genome assembly GCA_016845105.1 of Bacteroidota bacterium. GTDB lineage: Bacteria > Bacteroidota > Bacteroidia > Bacteroidales > F082. The sequence goes on from JAERTF010000193.1 coordinate 1,818, forward strand.
TTTGCCGCATGGACGTATGGCGGTAATCAGGGGTCAGGAGAAAATAATTCATATACAAGTGAAAATAAAAATGAATTACTTGATTTTTATCTTAATTATACAAAGGATGTTGCATCAATACAAAGTCACTTTGAATTAATGGCAGGTTATTCGTGGCAGCATTTTTACAGAGAAAATACCTGGGATAATAATAATATTCCAATATTTATCGATCCTGTAACCGGTGATTCAACAGGTCAGGAATTAGTAAATGAATCAGGTATTGATAAAAGTGAATTATATCTTGTATCTTTCTTTGGACGCTTAAACTATAGTTTTAAAGAGCGCTATTTGTTAACAGCTACTGTTCGTGAAGATGGTACTTCTCGTTTTAGTAAGGACAATCGCTGGGGTATATTCCCTTCAGTTGCCCTCGGTTGGAAAATCAATGAAGAATCATTTTTGAAAGATTCTAAAACAGTTTCATTATTGAAATTACGTGTTGGTTACGGAATTACTGGTCAACAGGATATTGGTGGTTACTATGGTTACATGGGCCGTTATTCATGGGGAAACGAGTTTGCAATGTATCCATTTGGAAACAATTATTATTTAACGCTTCGTCCTGATGGTTACAATCCTAACTTAAAATGGGAGAGTACAACAACTATGAATATCGGACTAGATTATGGGTTCTTAAGAGATAGGCTATATGGTTCAATTGAATATTATCAGCGTAAAACAGATGATTTGTTAAGCTGGGTTCCTGAAGTTGCCGGAGCCAACCTAACAAACTATATTGATAAAAACATTGGTTCCCTTGAAAATACTGGTGTTGAAATTGCTGTAAATGGTCGGATTATTTCCAATGAAAAATTGTATTGGGAACTTGGAATTAATGCAACATATAATAAGAATGAAATTACTGAGCTATATGAGGGCGCCAATATTGAAACAGGTGGTATTTCTGGTGGAGTTGGTAATAATATTCAGGTTCAGTCTGTTGGTCATCCAGCAAATTCATTTTATGTATATCAGCAAGTATATGATGATGCAGGTAAACCAATTGAAGGATTATATGTAGACAGAAATGGAGATGGTGAGTTTACACCTGCAGATAAGTATATTTATAAGGACCCAAATGCTGATTTATACTTTGGTATTTCATCAACATTTAATTATATGGATTGGTCGTTTTATTTCTCAGGACGTGCTAATTTTGGTAACTATGTTTATAATAACGTTCTTTCCGAAAATGCATGGTATAACCGTATGTATAGAAACGAAGGACCTTATGCTTCAAATGTAATGACAGAAGTTACTGATTTAAATTTTGCAGTAGCCCAATATCATAGTGATTATTTTGTTCAGGAAGCTTCTTTCTTCCGTATGGATGATATAACCCTAAGTTATACATTTAAAGATTTACTTAAGAATCGTGTAAATCTTCGTTTGTCAGCAACTTGTAATAATGCTTTTGTTATTACAAATTATACAGGACTTGATCCTGAAGCCCCAAATGGTATTGATAATAACTTCTATCCCCGTTCACGGATATGGACATTTGGTTTAAACCTTCAATTTTAAGCAATTTAAAAAATAAGAAATCATGAAAAAATTATTATATATAATTGCGTTGATGGGAGTTACAACACTTATATTCAACGCCTGTACAAAGGATCTGGAAACAACACCCATCGATCCTGATGAGATAACCTCAGCAAGTGTGTTTGAGGATCCAGCTGCTTATACAAACTTTATGGCAAAATGTTATGCCGGCCTTGCTCTTGGTGGTCAAGATGGTCAAGATGGAAGACCCGATGTTGCTGGTATAGATGGTGGTTTTAGTCAATATTTGCGTTTGTATTGGAATCATCAAGAGTTAAGTACTGATGAAGCGATTATTTCATGGGATGATGCAACAATTAAAGACTTTCATTACCAACAATGGGGTAGTGGAGATACTTTTATTGCTGCTATGTATTATCGTTTGTTTTATCAAATTTCGATGACAAATGAGTTTTTACGTCAAACTACAGATGCTTTATTAAGCGAAAGAGGTGTACCTGACGATATAAAAGCCGAAGTGCAATTTTACCGTCTAGAGGCTCGTTTTTTACGTGCCCTAAGTTACTGGCATGCTCTTGACTTATTTGGTAGTGTTCCTTTTGTAACAGAAGCTGATCCTGTTGGCGAAGCAGGTTTTTATCCTAAGCAAATTACAAAAGCTGATCTATTTACTTACATTGAATCAGAACTAATGGCTATCGAAGGTGGGATGAAAGATCCGCGTTCAAATGAGTATGGGCGCGCTGACAAGGCCGCAGCATGGATGGTATTAGCTAAACTTTATATGAATGCTGAAGTGTATATTGGTGAACCGAAATATACTGAGTGTTTAACATATTGCAATAAAATAATAAATAGTTCTTATACATTGGCACCATCATTCCAGCAAGTTTTTTGGGCTAACAACGATCAGGTTATTGAAACTATGCAAGAAATTATTTTCCCTATCCGTTACAGCGGAGAGCACAGTCAAACATGGGGCGGTACTACTTTCATTATTCATGCTGGTATTGGTGGCGACATGGTTGGCTCCGATTATGGTGTTGATGATGGATGGGGTGGAACACGTGTTACTCCTGAGTTTTATAACAAATTTGATGATGTAGATAATGATGTTCGTGCAACCTTCTTTACTGAGGGTCAATCATTATCAATTGAAAATGTTGGTGATTTTACCAATGGCTACGCTTATCCAAAATTTGTTAACTATTCAATGGTTAATGGTGAAAAAGTTAATGGGTACAGCTTAACATTCCCTGATACTGATTTTCCAATGTTTCGTGTAGCGGATGTATATTTAATGTATGCCGAAGCTGTAGTACGCGGTGGAGCAGGTGGAAGTCTTGCAGAAGCCACCTCATTTGTTAATCAATTACGTGCCAGAGCTAATGTTAATACAATTAATGAAAGTGATCTTACTTTAGATTGGATTCTTGATGAGCGTTCACGTGAGTTAGCTTGGGAATGTCATCGTCGTACTGATTTAATTCGTTTTGAAAGGTTTAGCCAATCATCTTACGTTTGGGAATGGAAAGGAAATACTCAACAAGGACGTTCAACTAGTTTGAAATACAACCTATACCCACTTCCTGAATCAGATGTTAATGCCAATCCTAATTTGAATCAAAATCCGGATTATTAATAACTAAAAAGAATAAAACAATGAAAAAAATAATATTATTATTCACAGTTATACTTGGCTTAACATTTACTTTTGTTTCATGTGAGAAAAAAGTAGCTGAGCCAACGTATAATGCAACTGCAACTGTTATCCCTGCAATTACAACACCAGTAGCAGGCACTGAGATGACATTATTGTTAGCTGATTCAGCCAATCCTGTAATTTTTGATTGGACAAAAGCTGAATACTCCATTAGCGAAGGTGTACTTTCAAGCCCAGTATATAGTTTATACATTGTTCAGGCTGATAGTAGCTGGGATAATGCAAAAGAGTTAGTAAATACAGCAGAAATTAGCTATAACTCAATAGTGTTCGACTTCAATAACATAATGTATGAACTAGGTGTTATTCCCGAAGTTCCCACATCAATGAAGGTTAAGGTTGTTTCGGTTATAGGTACAGTTGAAGCTACAAATGTAACTTCTGAGGAAATTAATTTTACTCTAACTTCTTTTGAACCTCCAGTTCCTCCACCAGTTGGACCTCCTCTTTATTTAATTGGAGATGCAACTGATATAGGATGGGATAATAACAACATTTCACTCGAATTTACTTATAATGTCGAACTGGATGTTTATGAGATTATAGCAAACTTGTCTGGTGGTGGAAAATTTATTAAAGCCTTTGAAGTTCAGGGACAATGGGCGCCACAATGGGGTACAGATGTTGATGGAACATCAGAAACAGGTATACTTGTTTACCGACCAACAGAGGATGAGCCAGATCCAACTGCAATTCCATCTCCTGAAGAGGCAGGTGTATATAAAATCACATTTGATTTAACCAATAAAGTTTATACAGTGGTTCCTTTTGAACAATCAATGCATATAATTGGTGATGCAACCGATGCAGGTTGGGATAATACACAAGCTATACCTATGGTAGCTGTTGGGATAGGTAAATTTGAACTAGTTGCAAACCTTAGTTCAAGTGCCAGCGAAGGGTTTAAGTTTTTAGTTGATCAGGGCGAATGGGCTCCTATGTATGGAACCGAAGAAGGTGCTGTATTTGAAAGTGGTGTTCTTGTCTACAGAGAAACTGAAGGTGATCCAGATCCTAAGTCAATACCTCCTCCAGCTGTAACGGGATCTTATCTAATTGAGATGGATATAAATGATATGGTATATACAGTAACACCTCAGTAAGATTATATAACTTAATAAGTTTAAGAGAGTGTCGACATCGGCACTCTCTTTTTGTTTCCGATTATGCTACAGTCGAAATGTCAATTGGATTTATCTTTAACCCAGATTAATTAGAAACAATGATTATATGTTGCAAATGTGTTAGGGCGAGATATAAATTTGTTATTATAAATAGCCTAAACCGTTACATACGTCCACGCTTCAGTAATTTGGTACAAGAATGCATTCCCTTTAAAAGACTTTTACTTGATGATTCCTGAAAAATTTTATTATAGAAGTAAAAACATCATCGTTAGATTATGCTACTAGAGGATGACTTATAATAGTTGTGGGATTACAATGATAAAGTGATTTAACCTAACTTTTTTTAAGTATCATCCTCGATATAGGATTTAAAAACAATAACAATTACATCTTCTTCAATATCAAACCCGAACTAGGTTGTACAGTTATCATTCCAACCACAGTATTATTACCCATCAGGTTTTTGTAATTATTATATGGAAGATCAAATGTTTGTGCCTCATCTTCCATGTTAAAAATTACTATTATTTCATCTTTATCATCGAATCGCTTATACATAAGTTTATTACCTTCGGCCTGCAAAAATTCAATCTCACCAGTTGCCAATACAGGGTTGTCTTTGCGAATTCTAATTATCTTTTTATAGAAATCGAGATGATCTTTATTGAATCCTACTTTATCATAAACTTTTTCCCCTGGCTGATAATTATTTCTGTATTCATCTTCAAATTCCATATCACTCCACCAAAGTGGTTTCCTGCAGTCGGGATCATCAGCACCCCACATTCCCAACTCATCACCATTCCAAATTTGTGGTGATCCAGGGATTGTAAATTGATGCATTAGGTATAATTTAACTCTATTATAAGCCTCGGGTGATGGTTTCCCTGTTTGATATGTAGAATCATCATTTGGTTTTGCCCATACTTTGTACAACCCTTTATTATCAAAAGAAGTTAACATTCTAGGTGTATCGTGTGATGCAGCAGTATTCATCATCGAATACCTGTAAGGTTTTTTTAGCCCTCCCCAATAATGATTAAGGCTGTCAACCAACTGAGAAGCATTAAGTTTTAGGTCAGTATCAGCGAAAAAATAGCGTGCCGGACGATAAATTTGATAGAACATTACTGCATCGAAAATATCACCTTGCATATATGGTACAGGGTCCATTAATCTATCGGGCCATGATTCCCACCAAATCTCGCCAATTAGGTAGGCGTCAGGATTAATCGACTTAATGTACTTATAGTAATCTCGCCAAAATCCCATACCAATCTGATCTGCAACATCTAACCTGTAACCATCGATTCCTTTTGATACATCACCATTGGGAGCTAGCCATCGTTTTGATACTTCATAGATATGATTTTTTGCCCCTTCATTAATATTGCCTTCGTATGGATTTCCATGGTGCCTTTCGGTGGTTACATCCACCTTTTTTATTTCGGGTAAACTTTTATAACCTACCCATGCCAAATAATCAAATTCATTTTCTTTTGTTTCAGGATTATCGAATTCTTTTATATCGTACCAATCAACATATGGTGAGTTTTCCTGATTTTCAATAATATCCTTAAATGCTGGAAACTCGACACCGGTATGATTCCATGAATAATCCACAATAACTTTAATTCCTCGTTTGTGAAGTTCATCAACCAGCTTTAGAAAAAGTTTATCAGCCGAGGTCCATTTCCATGTTGATGGATCATTAAGAACTTCATTAGCAATAATTTCATTGTCACCTTCAGGATCAGGCCCAAAGTTAACATCGATATGACGCCAGTTTCTTGCATCAAATTTATGTAGTGAGGGTGCATCATTAATTGGGTTAAAATAGATAGCGGTAATTCCCAGATCTTCAAGATAGTCCAGTTTGTCCAGTACACCCTGTAAATCACCTCCATATCTTCTGTGTTGGAGGTTGCCGTAGAAATCACCCTCCAGTTCTATTGCCCACTCTTCAGGCTTATACCAATTGGCAGTCCAATCCGTAATAGACCAATCATTTGGAACAGGTCTGAAATTACTAGCTGCGTAGATGTTTTCAGGAGTAGGGTCGTTTGTTGTATCACCATTATTAAATCGTTCGACAAATATCTGATACCAAATTTGCTTTTTCGACCAATGAGGAGGTTCGTTAACCTTGGTTTCATGGTGGGTTGTTGTGCATGCACCTATAACAATAATAAGTAATGCTGAAATAAACATAGCTATAGAACTAAAACCTAATGTCATTCTGAACGAAGTGAAGAATCTCATAGAATTTTTTCTGTTTTTTAAACTTGGCTTTGAAATATTACAAATTTACACAAAAAAAGCCGTCCTGCATAAGCAAAACGGCTCTTAATAAGTTTGTTTAATTACAACTAGTTCTTAATGAACTTAGATGATTGCATTCCTTTTTCGTTATGTACATTTACAATGTAAACACCAGTTTGAAGATCGGCAACATCAATTGTTACACTTGCTGTAGCAACTTCAACTGTTCTTACCATTCTACCAGTAGCATCATACACATTAATTTGACTTACGTCAGTTGTATTGTCGATGTTTAGAATAGTTAGTACTGGGTTTGGATACATGCTATAGGTGAATTCATTTGGCTCATTAAAAATACCAGCTGGCTTATCACCCCATATATCACTTATTTTTGAAATAGTTGCTGTGTCAACTTTTAATGTGCGGTTTATCTCTTCAGCCCATTCTCCATTATTCCAACTAGGCTCATTATTAATTACTCTAAAATATTTGTACTCATAATCACCTTCGTATAAAGTATAATTTAATCTGTAGTACATTGCACTATCAGTAACTGGGCTCATTTTAAATGGTGCGAATGTTCCTGGTTGTGTCCAATCGGGACTATACATATTTCCAGAAATATACACCTCGTCAGTCGCAGGGTCAAATGGATCAGCATCTGTCATATTAACTGTAAATTCAATAACTATAGGTTTATTACCCCATACATTACTAATGGCATCATCACCCAATGCATCACCTTGGATATAGATTTTACGGTTTGGATCACCGTTCCATTCACCATTATCCCAACTTGCAGCACCATCTATAACTCTGAAGTATTTATATTGAACTTCGCCTGAGTCGATTGTTGCTGTGTGAGTGTAAATCATTGAACCAGGTTCAACAGGAACCATCAAAAAAGCAGGATCACTACCTGGTTGTGCCCAACCTGCAAAACTACCTGACATAAAAAGCTCGTCAGTTGCTGGATCAAAGGGATCAGCATCAGTCATATCAACAGTAAATGTGATTGAATACTGTGTTTGCGCCATTACGTATGTTCCCATTAAAAAGAACATTGCGATAGCAAGAAATTTAAGTGTAGATTTTTTCATAATACTTATTATTTTAGTTAATAAAAATTTTTATTTCATTGTAATTTGGCTATTACACAACAAAAATAACTTTATTGTTTGTAAAATACCAGTATTAACTAAACTTTTTAGTTTTTTTATGAAAAGGGTTAATTATTTGATTAGGTGGAGTAACCACCTGCTAGAACAAACGATTGCGATATTTTAAATTTGATAATTAGCTCGATCCGCGTACTATAAGTTTAGTTTTTATAACATGCTTTGAGGGCTCATATTCTAAACTTTCATTTTTAATCCTTTCGAGTAAAATTGTCATAGCTTTTTTCCCAAGCATATAACCAAATTGATCTATCGAGGTTAATTCCGGTTCACTTATTGTTGCATTTCTGCTGTTCTCGAACCCAACAATTTTTAAGTCTTCGGGTATACGAATACCTAGTTTTCTGGCAGTTTTCATAACTCCAAGTGCAGTAAGGTCATTTACAGCAAATATACCATCAGGTCTGTCAATTTTTTTAAGAACACTATTTGAAATCTTAATTGCTGATTCAAATGTATCACAGGAGTAAACTAAGTTTTTATCATACTTAATACCATGATGTTCAAGTGCATCAATGTATCCTTGTAGTCTATCTTTACCAAGTATTAAATGCTGAGGAGCGGAATAAAAAGCAACTCGCTTGCATCCTGAGTTTAATAAATGATTTACAGCATCATATGCTCCGGTGTAGTCATCAACAACAACAACGTCGGCTTGTAAATTATCAATTGCACGGTCATAAAAAACAATGGGGATCTCATTGTCAATGATTTGTTTAAAATGAGAAAAGTCCTTAGTCTCCTTTGAAAATGAAACAAGCATACCATCAACCCGATTGCCAAGCAAGGTTTGTGAAATAAGTACTTCACGCATATAAGATTCGTTGGATTGAACAACCAATACATTGTAATTGTATTGATAGGCAACCTCTTCAATCCCATTAATTATGGTTGAGAAAAAATGATGTTCAACCTCCGGGACAATTAAACCTATGGTATTTGTACGACTGTTTTTAAGATTTAATGCAATCAAATTGGGTTTATAACCAAGTAATTTGGCGAGTTCTTTTACAGCGTTTCTGGTCTTTATACTTATGTCTGGATGATCCTTAAGTGACCTTGAAACAGTTGATGGTGATATGCCTAATTTTTCGGCAATGTCTTTAATTGTTACCTGTCGTTTCATGCTAGTGGCTATGCAATAATGAAATATGGTGCAAAGTAGTTATTTTTTTGATAAGAAATATTGGAAATGTTTATGAGTAATAATCGAATTATAAATAAGATTTTAGGGTAACTATATCAAGTAATTTAACTTTTTTGCCCTGGATACTAATTATCGAATCGCGACTTAATTCATTCATCGACCTGCTAAGAGATGGTCTGGTAACACCAAATAATTCAGCTAGTTGTGTTTGTGACTGAGGTAACAATATAGTATCGTTGTTTTGTTGAATATGCTGATTTAGTAAAAAATGAGCAATCTTGGCTTTGATGGATTTGAGGTTGAGAAAATTTATTTTCCGAGTTAGAAATTGTGTTTGGTTTGATATCAAATTGATAAAGTTGAGCTGTAGTTGTTTGTTTTCAAGTATTGTATTGGTAAAATCTCTTTTGTTTATTGCCATTATTTCGCAATGAGCATTGGCAAAAATAGAAACTGGATAATGACTAATATTACCAAATAGAAAGCCAGGGGCAAGTAATCTGGGTGCTTCCATATCAGTAATCTTAACTGTTTTTCCATTATAATCCGACATTTCGTTTTTTACCGACCCGACTAATAGTATTAGTTGCTGAATAACTTCGTCTTGAGCATAAACAATTACTTCTTGCTTCTTGTAGTTTTTTATCTGATAATTAAATTGAGAAAGACAGTGGTTCTTTTCATTATCGGACATATTTTTAAATAGTCCGCTTTTAGTAAGTATTTCTAGCATCGTTTTTTTTTTACAAAACTAGGATTATTATTTCCATTTTGTAACAATTGTTACACCTAATTCGGAAATAAAGTACTTTAATTTGCATTTATAATTAGAGTTCAATTATTTAATAAAATACAAACTAAAAAATATATAATAATGAGTATGTTTTGTTATCAATGTCAGGAAGCAGCGAAGGGAATAGGCTGCGAAATTAAAGGTGTGTGTGGTAAAGATGATCAGGTATCTAATCTACAGGATCTCTTGATTTATGTTACTAAAGGTGTATCCATACTTGTAAATTTGGGAAACCAGAATGGTGTAAGTATAGCAAAAGCTGATCAATATGTGTTTGAAGCTCTGTTTACTACAATTACCAATGCAAACTTCGACAATAAGGCAATAGTTGATAAAATTAAAGAAGGTTTTGCTATTCGCGAGATTGTTAAAACTGAATTGCAAGTTAAAGGTGTGGGTATTCCTGAGAAACTTCATAGCAGCACTAAGTGGATGGGAACCGAAGATGAGTTTGATTTAAAAGCCACAAAAGTTGGAGTTCTAGCAATAGGAAACGAAGATATTAGGTCACTTAACGAATTGTTAATTTATGGCTTAAAAGGTATGGCGGCATATGCCGAGCATGCATCTACCTTGGGATATCTTAGTGGTGATGTATTTGAATTTATGCATCGAGGATTAGCTGCTACAACCGAGGAACATAGTGCCGATGAGCTTGTAGCTTTAGTACTTGAGTGTGGTAAATTTGGTGTCGATGTAATGGCCTTATTAGATAAGGCAAATACAGAAACCTATGGTAACCCTGAAATTACAGAAGTAAATTTGGGCGTAAGAAATAACCCGGGGATTCTAATTTCTGGCCACGACCTTAAAGATATGGAGCTATTGCTAAAACAAACAGAAGGCACCGGAGTTGATGTATATACACATAGTGAAATGCTCCCTGCTCATTATTATCCTGCCTTTAAAAAATACGAACACTTTGTTGGTAATTATGGAAATGCCTGGTGGAAACAGAAAGAAGAATTTACTTCTTTTAATGGACCAATTTTGTTTACAACAAACTGTATTGTGCCTCCATCAAAATCAGCAACATATAAAGACAAAATTTATACTACTGGGTCATCAGGATTATTCGGAGCAACACATATTGATGCCAACGAAAAGGGCGAAAAAGACTTTAGTATTATCATTGAGCATGCAAAAAAATGTGAAGCTCCAATTGAAATAGAAACTGGGAAAATCGTAGGTGGATTTGCTCATAATCAGGTAATTGCTTTGGCTGATAAAGTTGTTGATGCTGTAAAAACTGGAGCTATTAAGAAATTCTTTGTGATGGCAGGTTGTGATGGTAGAATGAAAGGAAGAGAATACTATTCAGAATTCGCCCAGGAACTACCAAAAGATACAGTAATACTAACTGCAGGTTGTGCCAAATACAGATATAACAAACTTGAATTGGGAGATATTGGCGGAATACCAAGAGTGTTGGATGCCGGACAATGCAACGATTCATATTCATTGGCAGTAATAGCTTTAAAACTAAAAGAAGTTTTTGAACTTAATGATATTAATGATTTGCCAATCGTTTATAATATAGCATGGTACGAGCAAAAAGCTGTTATAGTATTGCTTGCCCTACTACATTTAGGAGTAAAAGATATTCATTTGGGACCAACACTTCCTGCATTCTTATCACCAAATGTGGCAAATGTTCTTGTTGAGAATTTCGGTATTTCTGGTATAAGTGATGTAAAATCAGACATTAATAAGATGATGGGAGTTGAACTAGAGGAAGCTTAATGTAGTTGTTGTCATTCTGAACGCAGTGAAGAATCTCTACTATAAAGGTTTAGTAATGAGATTCTTCGCTATGCTCAGAATGGCAAAATATTATGATTTAACATACAGTAACTTCACCTCGCAAGGATTTGCTTAGTAGTTTTCTTATAGTCTCCCTATCATATCCTTCACCCAATAAATACATTAGCTTTGTAATAGCAGCTTCGGGAGTTATATCGCCTCCGCTTATAACACCGGAAGTCTCTAATCCGACACTAGTTTCATATTTGCCATGTTCAACAGATCCCGAGAGACACTGCGTTACGTTTAGTACTATTATACCTTTGTCATTTGCATTTTTAAGTTTGTTGATAAACCATTTTTCTGAAGGAGCATTACCCGAACCAAAGCTCTCCATTACCACAGCCTTTAAGCCTTGAATATCTAAAAATGAATCAATAAATTCTTCACTAATACCAGGAAATAGTTTTAAGAAAGCAACATTTGAATCCATCTTCTTATGGATTTTCAATTTTTTAAAATTTGGTTTTAGGATTATATTTTTGTTGTATTTGATTGAAATTCCCACATCTGCAAGTAACGGTAGATTACCAGAAACAAAAGCATTGAAGTTCTCAGCATTATATTTTGTGGTTCTATTGGCACGCATCAAGTGATTCTCAAAGTAGATGCATACTTCAGGTACGATAGGAGTTTCATCTATTTTATCCGATGCAATTTCAATTGAAGTAATTAAGTTCTCACGACCATCTGTTCGTAATACCCCAAGTGGCAATTGTGATCCTGTGAATACTACTGGTTTATTTAAATTTTCGAGCATAAAGCTAAGTGCAGATGCTGTATATGCCATAGTATCAGATCCGTGTAATACTACAAATCCATCATATTCTTCATAGTTGTTCTTTATAATCTGAGCTAATTCTGACCAAATTTTTGGATTCATATTTGATGAATCAAGAATTGGGTCGAAACAAACAAAATCAAGTTTAAAATTGAACCTGTTTAATTCAGGTATTTGATTATTGATGTTATTAAAATTGAAAGGGACTAGTACACCTGTATTTTTATCCGTTATCATTCCAATGGTACCACCTGTATATATTATCAATATTGAAGTTTCTTCAATCATGTTAATTCATTTTAAAAAGATTATTTGCATTTGCCGTAGTTGTTTCCACAATACTACCTAACGATACTCCTTTAATATCAGCCATTTTTTGTGCAACATAAGTTAAATATGAGCTTTGATTACGCTTTCCGCGATAGGGTACAGGAGTTAAAAAAGGAGAATCAGTTTCTAAAACTAAGTGTTTCATATGAATATCCTTCACAGTTTCTGAGAGACCAGAATTTTTGAAGGTTACAATTCCGCCAATTCCCATTGAGAACCCAAGTTCGATTATTTTGTTTGCCTCAGCAATTGTACCGGTAAAGCAGTGAAAAATACCGATTAATTCATCAGTCGATTCTTCTTTCAAAATTGGATATATCTCATTGAAAGAATCACGGGTATGTATCACTGCTGGCAGTTGATGTTTTTTTGCCAACTTAAGTTGTCTTCTAAATGCATCCTTTTGTTGTTCGAAATAAGTATCATCCCAATAAAGATCGATTCCAATTTCTCCAATGGCAACAAAATTTTGGTTATCCATTTTATAATCAACAAATTTCAATTCAACCTCATAATCATCTTTAACTGAGGTAGGGTGTAAACCCATCATTGGCAGACAGTTGTTGGGGAAATTAGATGATAAATCCATCATTGATTCATAAGTTGAGCTATCAATGGCAGGCAATAGCATTATATCAACATCATGATTAATAGCATTTTGCACAACTTCATTTCTGTCGTCCGAATAGTTATCCAAATATAGGTGAGTATGAGTATCTATAAGCTTCATTTGGCAAAATTAACCTAATTTTGTTATTCTAAAATAAGCATGTATATGAGAAGAATTTGTGTTTTTTGTGGTTCTAGTATGGGTAATAAAGAGGAATATAAAAGTGCTGCAAAAAAGGTAGGGGAATACTTGTTAGATAAAAAAATTGAATTGATTTATGGAGGTGCCAATGTTGGATTAATGAAAATTATTGCCGATGAGGTACTGAATGGCGGAGTAAAAGTTATTGGAATTATGCCTCATATGCTTATCGAAAAAGAAGTGGAGCACAAAGGTATAACAGAACTTATTAGTGTCGAAACCATGTCTGAACGAAAAGACTTAATGGCAAGCATGTCAGATGGTTTTATTGCAATGCCGGGTGGATTTGGAACTTTGGATGAACTTTCGGAGATACTTACTCATAATCAACTTAGAATTTCTGATAAACCCATAGGATTATTAAATACCGAAGGTTATTATGATAATTTATTGAAGTTTCTTGATGATTGTGTAGCTTTTGGTTTTGTAAGAGTAGAACATAGAAATAATATAATCGTATCTTCAAATATTGATGAGCTGGTAACTAAAATGAATGAATATAAGCCTATTGTTACAAAGAAGTGGATCCAGGATATTAAAATAGAAAGTAATGGGGGCTGAGTTTGCAATTAAAAAAAAGTTGGATCAGAAATATAAATTTCTTCTTCTTTTTTAAACATCACCTATAATAAATAAAAATGAAAATAGTAGGAATAACAGGAACTATTGGGGCTGGTAAGGGTACAATTGTAGATTATCTTGTAAAAGAAAAAGGATTTATGCACTATTCGGTTAGGTCATATCTAATTGAAGAAATAAAAAAAAGAGGATTACCAGTGAATAGGGACTCAATGACTAAGGTGGCTAATGACCTAAGGGCTAAACACTCACCTTCATATATAATCGAACAATTGTATAATACATCTATTAACAGAGGAGGCAATGCAATTATTGAAAGTATTAGAACACCGGGGGAAGTAGAGTTTTTAAAGAGGCAGGGAAATTTTTATCTTATTGCCGTTGATGCTGATTCGAAGATTAGATATAAGCGAATTTCAAAAAGAGCTTCTTCTACTGATGGCATAAGTTATGATGTTTTTTTGGCAAACGAGAAAAGAGAATTGTCAACCACAGATCCCAACAAACAAAATTTAAGTAGCTGTATAAATATGGCTGATATCGTTTTTAATAATAATGGTTCGATGGATGAACTAAATTTCCAACTTGAATCACAACTACAAGTTATTTAACTAAATTTAACGGGCAGGATTTTAAACTAACCAGTAATTGTTACATATTAATTAAATATTTAGATTTGTATTTGAATTAAACCTTCAATATATGAAACGATTTTTACTATTAATTATAGCTGTATTTTACTTATCTGCATTATCCAATGCACAAAAAAACTTCTATACCACTACAGGTGGAGAAATGATATTTTCCTTTGCAACAATTGACAATAATGGAAACGATAATGGGAATGTAATTAGATGGTCTCCTGTTTTTAACTTTCAGTTTTATGGTAATTATGATGTAAATGACAATATTGGATTTTTATTTGGAGCAGCAGTTAGAAATGTTGGTCTTATTTATGATGTACCTGGTAATATTGATCATCCTGATGCTGGAAATAAGAAGAAGTACCGTAACTACAACATTGGTATTCCTGTTGGGGTAAAAGTTGGAAAATTGGGGAAATTATTTTTTTATGGAGGGTATGAGATTGAATTCCCGTTTAACTACAAGGAAAAAACATTTATCAATGAGCAAAAAACAAAGTTCAGTGTTTGGTTTAGCAAACGTGTACCTTCATATTATCATACTGTTTTTGCAGGAGTTCAGTTTCCATATGGCTTAAGTTTGAAATTTAAGTATTATTTATCTGAATTTTTTAATCAAAATTATACGGAAAATGATGGTATGCAACCGTATAAAGGACTAAAAGCAAATGTGTTCTACTTTTCCATTAGCACATCACTTTTTAGAGGTCATGAAGTTTATGTAAAAGAGTATAAAAGGGTTTATTAGATAGTTGCTGAATGAGTAAAATAGTGAACGCAGTTACATGCGAAGACCTTTTACTTTTGGTATACCAGCAACAAAGTCTTTTAAATAGTATGGCTCAAAATAAGCCGTATTCTCGTATTCGATAGCATTGAATTTATTCTCAGATATCATTGCCATAGTTGCTGCCGATGGATGAAACCCATCCATAAAAATAGCATTTTTGTGATGACCCAATACGTCTTTACATTTTAAAGCTCCGTCTCCTGCAAAAATAACCTTATCATTTTTGAGATAATTTGAATATGAATCAATATCAATTATTTTGGCTGATGTTGCTTCAATTTCTTCAAGTGATTTCGAATACAGGGCAGAATAAACCTCCATTCTTCTTGCATCAATCATTGGGCAATAGATAATATTTTGGCTATTATCTATTACATCATATTTTGATTTAATGCCTTTTGCCATTGCCTCCAATGTTCCTATTGAAATAAGTGGTATTTCAAGGCCATAGCAATACCCTTTTGCTGTGGATACACCAATGCGTAATCCAGTATATGATCCCGGACCTTTACTCACGGCAACAGCATCCAAATCTGTAAATTTTAATCCACTACTAGTTACCGCATTAAAACAAAATAAAGTTATCTGTTCGGCATGTGAATTTTTTGTATGCGATTCCTGAAGAGAAATTACCTCACCATCAATTGCTAATGCAACTGAGCAAACATTTGTTGAGGTTTCAATATTTAAGATACTAGCCAATATTAATCTTCTTTATCTGATTTAAAAAGATCTTTTTTGTCAACTTTTTCAACTTTATCTCTATTTTTAAGAGTTTTTGAAACAGCTCTATATGGAGCAACAATAACTTCATCACCCGCTTGTAACCCATCGGTAATTTCAATGAAGGTATTATCTTGTATGCCAGTGGTTACCTTTTTGAGTTGAGCAACATCATCTTTAAAAATAAATACATATTCCTCAACTATATCTTTACTATTGGTGATACCATTATTTTTGTTAACTCTCTCTTCTTCACGCCTTTCTTTAGCGCTTTTTATTCTACCCGATGTGTCAGCTCTGGTAGTAACCGCTTGTATTGCAACAGTAAGTATGTTGACAGCAGTCTCCGTTTCAATTTCAACAGTGGCTGACATACCTGGTCTGAAAGGTGATGATATGGCCGCATCTGCTTTTATTAGATCGTCATAAGAATCTTTTAACATCCTGATTTTAACATCGAAATTTGTAACCTGATCAGCACTTACACCAACCGTATTGGCAGATGTTGCTATTTCGGTAACAAGACCTTTAAAATCTCTGTTAAGGTATGCATCAACTTCTATAATTGCAGTATCGAGTAAGCTAACTCTTACAATGTCATTTTCATTTACTTCCACATTTACTTCCAGAATATCGAGGTTTGCAATTCGCATTATTTCTGTACCAGCCGAAAATTGAGATGCACCAGTTACTCGTTCGCCAACTTCAACACTTAGTTTCGACACTGTTCCATCGTTGGGTGCATAAATTGTGGTCCTATTTAAATTCTCCTTAGCTTCTTTAAGTGATGCATTGGCACTACTAACCTGGAATTTGCTTGATTTGTAGCTTTCTTCAGCAGCTGAAACTTCGGCTTGTGCTACTTCATAGGAAGATTTTGCTGTTTCATAATCAGAATCTGATATAACTTTTTTCTCCCATAATGTTTTACTTCGATCAAAATCTAGTTTAGATTTGGTATTTTGTGCTTTGCTTTGTTCAAGTCGTGCTTTGGAATTAGCCTGATTCGCTTTTGACGTATTTATTGATGCTTCAGTTTTTTCATAAGCCCGTAAATATATTTCGGGGTCGATTTTGGCAAGATGATCGCCTTTTTTAACGTAGTCACCTTCTTTAACAAATAGTTCAACAACCTCACCCGATATGTAAGGACTTATTTTAATATCCTTGGCTGGTTGAATTTTTCCATTTGCTGATACAGTTTCAACAATTTTTCTTAATTCAACAAGTTCGGTTGATACCTTTGTGCTTCCAGAATTCTTGTTTTTGTTTATCGCCAAAACTATAATAATCACAAGCACTATAGCGATAGAGATTATTATCCAGATTTGTTTTTTGTTACTTTTTGTTGCCATTACTTAAGACTTTACTATGAGTAAAAAATATGACATAAAAATAGTTTTTATTCCAATTCGAAATGCAAACTATTTTTCTTGAACATTTGCAATGTCACTTAGTGATAAACTTTTTCCAAGATAGAAGTCAAGGATCTTTGTTTTAAATATATAATCGAATTTGGAAGAGGCTAAGTCGGATTCAGCATTTGCAAGTTGAATCTTAACAACATTATAATCCGTTGAATTAACCATCCCTACATTAAATTTTTCTTCGGTATATTTAAATGATTCTTTAAAAGCTTCAACGCTTTTATGCCTCGATACAAAAGTTTGATATGCTCCTATGGCATCAGAGTATGCCGCTTCAATGTTTTTACGAAGACGAAGTTTCTCTGATTCTAATGTAAGATTTACTGATTCAAAATATATTTTTGATTTCTTAATATTTGTTGAAACCTGATATCCGTTGAATATTGGAATCGATAAGCCAAAACTTAATGTGCCATTACGGTTTTCTTTGAATTGATCACCAAATGGGATCATCTCACCATAACCAGGTTGACCGGGAATATAACTTTTATCCAATTGATCCGAAAAATTTGTGCCGTAGGATCCGTTTGCATATAGCCTTGGGCTTCTTGATCCTTTTACAATGGACAGTCCTTTTTCTGCACTTTCTACTCTATATTCTGCACTTTTTATTTCGGGCATAATCATTACCGATTTATTATAAATCATATCAGCCGGTAATAGTGTAGGAGTTCCTACAATCTCAAGTATTGGTTTTTCGATGTCGAACTCAACATTTGCTTCCAAATCCAATAATTGCATTAAATCTAAATATGCAAGGTTAACATTGTTTTTTGCACTAATAAGGTTTGCTTCATCGGCAGCACCCTGAGCTTCAATATCGAACAGGCTTCCTTTAGCAACTGCTCCTGCTTCAACCTGTTTCTTTGTTCGGTCAATTTGTTCCTTAGATATATCAAATTGACGCTGGGCATTGTTTAGTATCTCAATTGTAAAAAGTATTTGCAAATAACCAGCAGCAACATTTAATGACATATCATTACGAATCTTATCCGAATTGTATTTCTCGGCCAGATAATCAAATTGTTTTTGACGAACATTGTTAATTAATTGGAGACCATTAAATAGTGTCACCTGTGAATTAACTGCAAAATAAGTTTGTTGTGTATTTCTGGATGCATATCTGTTGGCAGATTCATCAAAGGATCTTCCCCAACCAAATGTATGCGAAGTGTTAGCATTTAAAGATGGAGCAAGATTATATTTGCTTTGGGCCACATCCATATTGGCAGCATTTACCGAAAGAACACTTTGCTTGATTTCGATGTTATTTTCAAATGCATAATCAATGCACTCTTCCAAAGTCCATAATTTTTGCGCAGTTACATTTATACCAAATGCAACTAGTGCAAATGCTAAAATAAGTAATGGTTTCCTTATTTTCATGATGCCAGGTTTTATAATTTTGACTTTACATTATCTAAAAATGTGCCACAAATTTAATCAATTGACTTACAATCGAATGATTAAAAAATGTTAAAAGATAACTATTGATAGTGTCCATTAGGAAACACTTGATTGTACGATATCGGACAGGTGAATTGGTTGAATATAAGTCAGAAAAAGAATTATTTTTACAATTCAAAAAATAGTGTTATGAAAAAAATATATCTTGTATTAATTGTATTATTTATTTCTAAGATAGGATTATCTCAATCAGCAAATATTGGTATTGGAGATACTATTCATGCAATTCATTATTCTATTAATCTCAATGAAATTAATACATCTAATCAAACAATATCTGGGTTTACAGATATTTTAATAACACCATTGGTTTCAACACTTGACTATCTACCCTTTGAGTTGTTGAATTTGACAACAGATTCTGTTTTCATTAATGGGGATATCAAATCCTTCAACCATAATGATGATAGAATAACGATATTTTTAGATAATACAATTGCTGAAATTGACACGGTTTCAGTAAGAATTTATTACCATGGACAGCCATTTCATGAAGCATGGGGAGGATTTCATTTTTCGGGTGATTATGCCTTTAATCTGGGTGTAGGCTTCGAGTCTATACCACATAATTTGGGCAAAACCTGGTTTCCATGCATTGATAACTTTACCGACAGAGCCAGATATGATGTTATTGCTACGGCACAATCAGGACTGACAGTTACAGCAGGAGGTTTTTTATTAGATACAATTAATAATGGTAATAACACTACAACCTGGCACTGGCAAATTCCATACGAGATACCCACATATTTGGCATCAGTTACCATAGGAGATTATATTGAATACAAAGATGAGTACATTGGTATATTGGATACTATTCCGATAAGCATATTCACTAAACCATCGAGTGCTGGTAATGTTGCTGGGTCATTTGTTAATTTACACGAGATAATGGATTTTTTTGAATCTCATTTCGGACCTTATCCTTTTGATAAAATTGGATATACGGGAACAGCTATTGGTGCCATGGAACATGTTAGTAATATTGCATATCCACATTCGGCTATTAACGGAGGTACTTCCTCCGAGTATCTTTATACTCATGAACTTTCGCATATGTGGTTTGGCAATAAAGTTACCTGCTCATCGGCGGAGGATATGTGGTTAAATGAAGGGTGGGCTACATTTTGTGATATATACTATAAAAGAGTTATTTATGATCACGATGTTTTTATTACCGAGATGCGTGAAACCCATAAGGATGTGCTTCAGAATTGTCATGTGGATGATGGTGGTTACTGGGCTGTTAACAATATTCCGCAAAATGTAACCTATGGTACAACAGCCTATGATAAAGGCGGAACTGTGGTTAATACTTTGCGTAATTATCTGGGCGATTCTGTTTTCTTCGACGCCATCAAGGCATATTTGGCAGATGATGAAATCGCATACCATTCAGTATCATCCTATGACATGCGTGATTTTTTAACAGAATACACAGGTATAAATATGACACCGTTTTTTGATGCCTGGGTTATGAGTCCTGGAACTCCACATTTTTCTCTTGATTCGGTTGTTGTTGCAGAAGGAGGAGCAAGTTTTATGATCGACCTATATGCAAAACAAAAATACAAAGGGTTTGATTTTCTAGCTGATGATAATATTGTTGAGGTATCTTTTGTTGATGAAGATTTTAATTTCATAACGGATACTATTCACTTCTCAGGAAAAACAGGGCATTCGGTTAAAATTTACGACATGGAAAAAATGCCAAAAAAACCAATTGCTACTTTTATCGACTTTTATGATAAAGTAAACGATGCCACAACCGATTCATATAGTTATTTTACTGAACCAATCGATTATTCTTTTCCACTAACTTATTTCACTATTTATATTGATCAGTTAATCGATTCGTCGTTGTTAAGAGTAACTCATAATTGGGTTGCTCCCGATAGTCTAAAAAGTCCCGTTGAAGGTTTATCATTGTCTCCTTATAGGTATTGGAAAATTGATGGAGTTTTTGATGAAAGTATAGTTGCCCAAGGTAAGTTTTTTTATACTATCTCGAGTAATCTCGACAATGGGTTAATTACATCTGATAATGATTCAATCGTAATTTTATATCGTGAAAACACAAATTCGGATTGGCAGGAAGTTGATCAAACTAGGGTAGGTGTTTGGTCAGTTGGTAATATAATAGTTGATAATATACAACCAGGGGAATATACTCTTGCAGTTTGGGATAAGCAGTTAGTAGGCAATGATGAAAATCAACAAGATACCGATCGTATAAATATTTATCCAAATCCGTCAAGAGGCAAACTTAATTTTGAGTTTCCTAGAAGAGATAATTATTGCATTGTTATATATGATGAAGTGGGTAAGCTAATTGATAAACAACATGTTTACTCGAAAAACTATTCATGGAAATGGAAGCACTTGAATACTGCTTCATCGTTGGTCTTAGTGGAAGTTATGGAAAATGGGCGTACTCTAATATCGGAAAAGGTTGTGCTAATTAAATAAACTTATAAATTGTCAACTAGTCCAAGATATCTTAATAGCCTTATAATTGCTTTTGAAAGAAACTCAAATTATGATAATGCTATCCAAATGGAGAGATATATGCGAAACAAATTTAAGTTTTATGGCATAAAATCTCCCAAAAGAAAAGAAATATACAAACTATTTAAAAGTGAAAACGGGATAATTCCAGAAGGTGATAAAACTGAAGTAGTTACTTGGTGTTGGGAGGCTTCCCAGCGCGAATATCAGATGTTTGCAATGGAATTTTTAGGCAAGTCGGCTAGTGATGATGAAAGTATAATTTCACTTTATGAATACATGATAATTAACAAATCATGGTGGGATACAGTCGATTTTATTGCATCAAATTTGGTGGGTACTTATTTTAAGACATATCCTCAAAGAATTGAGAGTATAACAAAATCATGGATGGAGTCAGGTAATATATGGTTGCAGAGGGCATGTTTGCTTTTTCAGTTAAAATATAAAACGAAACTTGATACAGAACTGTTAAACCATTTCATTATTCCATTGGCAGATTCAAAAGAATTTTTTATCCAAAAAGCCATTGGATGGATACTACGCGAGTATTCGAAAACCAACCCAGATTTTGTAATTGATTATGTGGAAAAAAATAGTCTTGCACCCCTAAGCAAACGCGAAGCAATGCTTTGGTTGGTTCGTAAAAGTCTAATTTAGTTGGTGATTTCGAAATCAAATAATGCCTAATTTACCATCTTTTATCTGTGAAGCTTCCAAATCTTCTTCACAAACCGGACATTTAGAATCTGTTGTTACCGCTTCAATATCGCAGGACTGACAAATGCTTGTATTAATGTAATGATGAGTAATGATACTGTTGTCTGCTCTTATAACTCTAACTAAACCAATAATTGGAGTTAAAAATATATTTATAAGTAATGTTCCAATAAAACTTATCCTTTTCCCAAATGAAAAAAAGGAAATAAATAATGAAACTAAAAAGTATATTAATAAATAAATCATCATTTGTGAAATATCAATATGTGTACCGAAAATTATATATGCCACGTAATGTGAATAATACAATTCGTAATATAGTATTATCAATTATTTTTCATCCGATATTGGACATAGGTTGTGTTTTTTTTAATGTAGCTTCGTCAAAAACAAGATCGCATTTAGTATTTTTGCCGGCTGATGAAATATTATTTTCTATTATACTTTAAGCTTTTAATTGTTGCAGTTATCGTGATATCATGTACTGATGACAAAGAAAAAACTAAAGAACCTTATATACCTGAAATAGAAATTGGAGATGATCTGTTTATTAATCCTGATAGTGTTTTAATTGCAAAAAAAGCCCAGGAACTTGACAACAAATTTAAGCGCCTTGTTAAATTAACAGGTTTTAATGGGACTGTATTATATGCAGAAAAAGGTCGTGTAATCTTTAGCAAAGCATATGGGTATCGAAACATAAGGTCTAAAAAAGAGAAACTTACAACATCAGATGCTTTTCAACTGGCATCGGTTTCTAAGATGTTTAGTGCAATGGCAATTATGATTCTTAAGAGTGATGGTAAAATAGACTATGATATTGATATACGAAATTACTTGCCAGCATTTCCATATGAAAATGTAACAGTTAGGTTATTAATGACTCATCGTGCAGGGTTACCCAGATATATGAGTTTGGCACATGATAGTTGGACCAATAAGAAGATTCCAATGAACAATGATGATATGTTCGATTTATTTGTAGAACATGTTCCTGATAGTTACTTCACCGCAGATAATGGCTTTCATTATTGCAATACAAATTATGCCATATTGGCTAATATTGTAGAAAAGGTTTCGGATAAGAATTTTGAAACATTCGTTGAAGATCGAATTTTTGAACCCCTTGGAATGGATGATTCATTTGTTTATAATATGCGAGATGACAGTTCTGTTTCATTGTATGTTGAACAAGGTATACCCGGTTATTATCAAAAAGGTTGGCGTTGGCGGGAAATGACAAATGAATACTTAAATGGAGTTATGGGTGACAAGAATATTTATACATCAGTTGAGGATTTATATAAATATGATCGTGCCTTGGATAACTTTACATTGTTGCCTGACTCAGTAATACTCGAATCGTTTAAACCAGGAAGTCCAAAATATTGGAAGCGTAAAAATAATTATGGGTTTGGATGGCGTATTAAAGAAGATAGAGATAGTACAGTATTTCATTTTGGATGGTGGAAAGGTTTCCGCACTTTCTACATTCGTGATATGAAATATCAAAAAACTTTAATAGTTCTAACAAATAAAGATAAAGGACCTGGATCGTCTCACCTTTGGAATATAATCAAATCCGACACCTTACCCATGGGTCGGATTTCTCAATTAAATTAGTTTCGAAATATTGTTTTATTCGCTAATAACAAGCTTAAAACCAACACCGTGTACATTAATTAGCTCAACATTTGGGTCTCCTTTTAGATATTTACGAAGTTTAGTTACATAAACATCCATAGAACGGGCATTGAAATAACTATCATCGAACCATATTTTATTAAGTGCAACTGTACGATCCAGAACGTTGTTCATGTTTTCGCAAAGTAGCTTCAGTAATTCGGCTTCTTTCGAAGTTAATTTCTGCTCACCATCTACAGTTGATAAGGTTTGACGATTATATTCAAAAGTGTATTTCCCAAATTTGAATTCAGATTTGCTACTATCATTTTCGATATTGCTACTGCGTCTAAGTATTGCCTTAATGCGAAGAAGAAGCTCCTCCATGCTGAATGGTTTTGTCAGATAGTCATCAGCTCCAACCTCGAATCCTTGGATCCTGTCTTCTTGCATTGCCTTGGCACTTAAAAATAATATGGGTATTTCTTTATCGATTTTCCTTATTTTCTTTGCAAGAGTAAAACCATCCATTTCCGGCATCATTATGTCAAGAACACAGAAATCAAACTCCTCCCTTTTAAAGGCTTCATATGCAACTTTTCCATCAGGGCATAATACTGTAGGATAGTTTTTGGCTTCTAAATATGTCTTAAGAATATTTCCTAGGTTTTTATCATCCTCGGCTAGTAATACTCGTGTTACTTTTTCCATTTTAGTGTTATTTTATGGGTAATTGAATTGTAAATGATGATCCTTGTCCTGGTTCAGAATCAACAGAAACCTCACCATTATGCTGATCAACAATTGCCTTAACGTAACTTAATCCCAAACCAAATCCTTTAAAATTATGGATATTTCCAGTGGGTACTCTATATAATTTCTCAAAAATTTTCTTTCTATTGGATTTGCTTATTCCTATACCATTGTCTTTCACTACTATTAGCAGGTTTTTTTTATTGCTTAATGTGCTTACAACAATATTTGGAACTTCAAGGCAATATTTAATGGCATTATCAAGTAAGTTTAAAATTACATTGGTTAGGTGAATATTATCTCCTGAAATTTCAGAGTTTTTGGCATTAAACTCAACTTCAATTTTACCTCCCTTATTGTCTAGTGCCATCTTTTTACTACTAATTGCCACATTAATAATATCATGAATGTTGATTTGGGATTTTTTCAATTTGAGTTGCCCTTTATCAATAACTGCTGTTTGAAGTATTTGCTCCGACATTAGTGCAAGTCTGACATTTTCTTCACTTATAACACCCACATAATTATCATACAACGATTCTGTTTTCTGAATGTCTTTATCCTTTAAGGCTTCACACGCCAATGCAATTGTTGAAATTGGTGTTTTGAACTCATGTGTCATATTATTTATAAAGTCATTTTTCATTATTGAGAGCCGCTTTTGCCGATATATAGTATAAATGCTAAAAGAAAAAGAGATAATTATTATGAAAAACAAAATTACTGATACAGCAAGCATTATCCATAGCTGACTGATAATGAACTTCTTCTCGTTTGGAAAATATACAAGTAATCTATTGGGAGGAGCAAAAAGAGATCCCAGTGTTAAATCAAATATGAAACTTTCATTTAATAATTCGTCGGGATATTTTCCCGTTTTTTGAAGAATCATTGAATTTGTTGCTTGACTTAGGATTCCAAATTCAAAGGAAGTATTGATGTCCTTCTCCTTTAGAGCTTCTTTAATAATTGTGTTGATTAAGCTTTTATTATTATAGTAAAAGTTGCCTGGGTCACGTTGGTTGTAATTGAAAGTTAGTTCATTAAGAAGTTTGTTTGCCAAATTGGAGCTTTGTACATACTCATCGATATCGGTTTGATTCGTGATATTCTTGTAATTATAATACATTACTTGATTTAATGAATCATATTCCTTTAGAGAGCTTTGATGCTCTTCAAAAAATTTTCTTTGCTTTTTAATTCTTTCTTCTAATCTGATTCTATCAATATCAAAAATAACCTTGCTAATTGCCTTTTTGACATCTTTCACAAAAATTGATTGTTTAAGTTTTACAGCATCTCTTATCCAATATACCTGTATCATCATTAATCCAATTGTGGCAAGGGTTACAAGTACAATAAAAATATAAGATGTCCACTTATTCATTCAACAAAAATAGGTTATCAAATCATTGATTT
This sequence comes from Bacteroidota bacterium, assembly GCA_016845105.1. Lineage (GTDB taxonomy): Bacteria > Bacteroidota > Bacteroidia > Bacteroidales > F082. The sequence goes on from JAERTF010000193.1 coordinate 27,974, forward strand.
ACAGCTTTTAACTTTTATTAACAGTTGTTATGTTAGCTTAACATCTGATTTAACTAATGTGATGTATTTTTGTGGCAGAATTAGTTAATATAGATTAACATATTGAGCATAAGCTCATGAAAATTCTGCTTTATTTCATAATTGTTGGTTTTTGACCCTCTCGTTAAATCGAGAGGGTTTTTTGTTTTAAAAAAGTCGTAAAAAAAGCCCAATGAAAAACTCCATCGGGCTTATTGTTCTGTTTAGTATACTATTAGTAACTAAAAAGCAAACTTTATTCCCTGTGCCAATGGCAATTCTGTGCCATAGTTAATGGTGTTTGTTTGTCGGCGCATATATGCTTTCCACGAGTCTGAACCAGATTCGCGACCACCACCGGTATCTTTTTCACCACCAAATGCACCACCTATTTCAGCTCCTGAAGTTCCACTATTAATATTCGCCAAACCACAATCCGAACCCACTTCGCTTAAAAACTGCTCAGTTTCGCGCATATTAAGTGAAAACAATGATGAAGATAATCCTTGGGGTACGCCATTGTTTAATGCGATAGCTTCATCAAAATCACTATACTTCATCAGGTACAAGATGGGAGCAAATGTTTCTTCCTGTACAATATTGAAATGATTTTTGGCTTCAGCAATTGCTGGCACAACATAATTCTCCGATGGATATTTTTCATCGGTAAGAACTTCTCCGCCAAATAATATGGTACCACCTTCTTTTTGAACTTCACTAACTGCATGAGTAAAAGCAACAACCGAATGAATATCAATTAATGGTCCCACAAGTGTTTCCTTTTCCAGCGGATTTCCAATTTTTTCAATAATTTGTTGATAGGCATGTAGTAATCTGCTTTTTACATCTTCATAGATTTTCTCATGAACTATAACCCTTCGTGTTGAAGTACATCTTTGCCCAGCTGTTCCTACAGCTCCAAAAACGATAGATGGAATAGCCATTTCCAAATCGGCCGAATCAGATACAATTACAGCATTATTACCTCCCAATTCAAGGATGGTTTTACCAAGTCGTTGTCCCACAATTTGACCTACTCTCTTACCTACAGCAGTAGATCCTGTAACTGAAAACAAAGGAATCCTTTTGTCTGCAAGGAAATTATCTCCTAGTACAGATGATTTTGCGATCACCAAATTGAACACACCCTCGGGTACATTGTTTGCCCTAAGAACACCTTGTATAACATTCATAGTTGCTATGGCAGTTAATGGAGTTTTAGAACTAGGTTTCCATATTACTACATCGCCAGCAATGGCTGCAAGCATTGAGTTCCATGCCCATACAGCAACCGGGAAATTAAATGATGTTACCAGTCCAACAATACCAATTGGATGGTATTGATCGTACATTCTGTGATTTCTTCTTTCGGAATGCATTGTGAATCCATTTAATAGTCTTGATTGCCCCACAGCAAAATCACATATATCAATCATTTCTTGTACTTCGCCAAGACCTTCCTGATATATTTTTCCCATCTCAAGCGATACCAGCATTCCAAGATCTCTTTTGTGTTTACGTAATGCTAAACCAATTTGTCGAACTATTTCACCTCGCTCAGGTGCTGGTATTTCACGCCATACTTTAAAGGCATCTTCAGCTGTTTTTACAATCAACTCATAATCTTCAATTGTTGCATTTTTTACTTTTGCAATCTCTTGATTGTCAATTGGAGATATTGATGTAGTAATGTCACCTTCAACGTTAAACCACTTGGTGCCAGTTGTTACCCCTCTATTTACATCGATAATACTTAATCGGTCGAGGAGTTCACTTTTATTAAAACTTATTGCATTCATTGCTTCTTCTCTTTTTTGATCTTTTCAATTACTAAATTCGATTATAATTACTCTTCCATAAATGGATACTTATAACTTTCGGGAGGTACAAAACACTCCTTAATTGTTCGTGGGCTAACCCATCTTAATAGGTTTAATTTTGATCCTGCTTTATCATTTGTACCAGAACCCCTGGCCCCACCAAAGGGTTGCATATTTACAACTGCACCGGTTGGTTTATCATTGATGTAGAAATTTCCAGCTGCATGATTTAATCTTCTCATTACATGTTGAATAACGTACCTGTCTTTTGAAAATATTGAGCCAGTTAATGCATAAATTGAAGTGTTATCAACAAGCGTTATTACTTCCTCAAAATCCTTAGGATCATATATGTAAATTGTTAGAATAGGTCCAAATAGTTCTTCTTCCATAGTGACATAATGAGGATCTTTTGTAAGAATAATTGTTGGCTCAATGAAATATCCTACAGACTTATCATAGTTTCCACCATGAATTATTTCGACGTCTTTGTCATTTTTTGCACCATCTATAAAACTAGCTAACTTGTCGAATGAAGCTTCATCAATAACAGCGTTTACAAAGTTTGACATATCCTCAACAGGCCCCATTTTCATTGTATCCATATCACATTTAATCTCATAACGAATATCTTCCCAAAGGTTGGAAGGTAAATATGCGCGTGATGCTGCCGAACATTTTTGTCCTTGATATTCAAAGGCTCCACGTGTTAGAGCAGTAGCAACCTGACGTGCATTTGAAGTTTCATGAGCCAATACAAAATTCTTACCTCCAGTTTCTCCAACTATACGAGGATAAGATCTGTACTTATGTATGTTGTTTCCTATTTCTTTCCAGATATTTTGAAATACCGATGTTGAACCTGTGAAATGAATACCTGCAAAATCAGGATGTGAAAAAATAACCTTACCAGCAGCCGGACCACTTACGTAAACCAGATTAATAACTCCATCCGGTAATCCGGCTTCCATAAATATTTCCATTACAATTGCTGCTGAATATATCTGTGTGTTTGAAGGTTTCCACACAACTGTATTACCCATTAGAGCAGGTGCTGAGGGGAGGTTGCCTGCAATTGCGGTGAAATTAAATGGTGTTAAAGCAAATACAAAACCTTCAAGTCCGCGTTGCTCAATTCTATTCCATATAGTTTCGTCCGAATCAGGCTGTTCATTATATATTTCAGTCATATATTGAACATTAAACCTTAGGAAATCAGCAAGTTCACAAGCCGCATCAATCTCTGCCTGGTGCACTGATTTTGATTGCCCAAGCATAGTTGCGGCATTAATCCTTGCTCGATATGGCCCTGATATCATTCCTGCAGCTTTTAAAAATATTGATGCTCTTTGCTTCCATGATAGAGACGCCCATTTTTTACGGGCTTCAAGGGCTGCAACTATAGCATCTTCAACATGACTTTCATTGCCACGACTGTAATAGCCCAACAATTTCTTATGCTCGTGTGGAGGATATATTCCTATTTTATTATCAGTACGAATTTCTTTTCCATTAATAACCATTGGTATATCAACTTCATGAGACTTTGCACATTCGATTGCTTGTAATATTTTTTCTCTTTCAGGAGAACCGCTTTTATATGATAATACGGGTTCGTTTTTTGCCGGAGGTACGAAGTATAAACTATTTTGCATTTGTATATTTTTTAGCTTAATAATAAAATCGATATGAAAGTAAATGCATATCGGACTGCAAAAGTATAATTATTATTTATAATGATTATAAAAAAGAGAAACTTTTGATTACTTTTTCCAATAATATTTATTATCAATCAAGCAATTGTAAAATTGACAAGTATGCACAATGGTCTGATGCAATTGTATCAACAATTACCTCAGTTTTTAATACCTTCCATTTGTTTTTTGGTAGGAACATGATATAATCGATTTTTACTGATGGATTATTGGACGGGAAAGTTGGTTTGGGATTATCTTTATTGTATGAACCCATCCAGATATTCTCCAATATGCCAATTGGAGTACTCCCCGGAACTGCATTTAAATCACCTGCTAATATGGTTGGGTAACAGTTTTTTGAGAATACTTCATTAATCTTCTTGGCTTGTGCCACCCTGTCTTGTTCATTTTTCAAATGATCAAGGTGAGTTCCAATAAAAGACACCGTATCACCAGATGGAAGCAAAGTAGTTATTTCTAACGCAGCTCTGGGCTCATTTCCCAATGAATATGGTAGTGGAATATTTCTTGTTGCTAAAAATGAATATCTAGATAATATCCCTTCTCCATATTCTCCGCCATCATATTCCATGGCTTTCCCAAAAATAGGAACCAATTTTGTTCTCCAACCAATTTCTGTGGTTAAATCATAGTTGTGAGCCCTATTTGTTTTAAAGTCAACTTCTTGCAAAGCCACAAAGTCAGGGTCTACCATGTTTATTACTCTGGCTATTACATCCAAATCAAAATCACCTTTGGTGGTTGCTCCATGTAGGATATTAAAGGAGAGCACTTTTACTGTTCTACTACTGTCAATAGAAGTTTGAGATTTTAGTGAATAGCAATTGATTAATATTGCCAGAGTGATTGTGATTACAATCTTCATAGTACCATGGACTTAGCTTTTTTACATTTAAACATTAACAATGTGGTTTCGAAAAACCATGTTGATAAAATCTTTTTTGAAGAGTATTTCTTTTTAGTTGGTAACTACAATGTAGTTCCATGGCTGAAGATCAATTGTAGTTTCTTTATCCATAACAAACTCTTCACCATCAAATACATTTTTAAAATTTCCTGATATATTTTCGTCATCGAAACTAAACGACTGTGGTTTATCGCTGAGATTTAATATTACAATAACCTTGTTATCATCTTTTTCCCTAATGAAAGCATAAACAAATTGGTTAGATCCATCACCAAGTCTAAGCATAGTACCACCAGCTTCGCCATTCCAAAGGGCTTTGTTTTCTTTTTTAAGATTATTTAGAGTTTTATAAAAATCTGCATTAACCATTCTATCCCAATTTATGGTGTCTTTTTCAAAAAACCTGAGACGTTTGTCAAGCCCTGCTTCTTGTCCGCTATAAATTAATCCCATACCGGGAACTGTATAGGCAAGAACTGCCATTACTTCACTTGCATCACCCATGCGTTCTTTTACAGTACCATTCCATGAATTTTCATCGTGATTTGATGTGAAATACATTCGATATGATTTCTTGGGGTAAGTAGAATCATTCCATGCCATATAGTCCCATATATCATTTGCATTTTTCTTGTTTTTGGCAATGTCATTCATTAAGTGATGAAGCTTCCAGCCATAATTCATATCAAATGCTTTACGAAGTAAATCTGGATTATCTTCGTCTTCGGCTAGCATAAAAACTGGTTTTATTGAATCCATCTGATCACGGGCATTATCCCAAAAATCTGTTGGCACCATCCCTGCAACATCACATCTATACCCATCAATATCTGCTTCCTGAATCCAGAATTTAAGTGCATCAACCATAGAATCACGCATAATTGGATTGTTATAATCAAATGCTATTACATCTGTCCAGTCAAACGGGGAAACGAAATTGCCATTCTCATCATGCTGATACCACTCAGGATGCTCTGTTGCCCATGGATTATCCCATGCAGAATGGTTTGCAACCCAATCAAGAATTACATACATACCCAAGCTATGTGCTTCCTTAACAAGGCTTTTAAAATCGTCAATATTACCGAATTCTGGATTTATATCTTTGTAATCTTTTACAGCATAATAACTTCCCAGTGACCCCTTTCTATTTAATTCACCCACAGGAAAAACTGGCATTAACCAGAGTATATCAACACCCATTTCTTTCAATCTTGGCAGATGTTTTTGAAAGGCTTTAATTGTTCCTTCATCAGTAAACTGACGAATGTTTACCTCGTAAATATTTGCATTCTTAGTCCAATCTGTTTGCATTAACTCTGTTTTTTTATTGTGATTAGTGTTTTTTGTTTGATTTGAATTACATGCCATAAGTATTACTACAGCTAATAGCAAAACAGTTGGCGAAAATAAGCGATTTTTTAACTTTCTCATGATCATTGATTTTTATATAATTATTTGATCTTTCCTTTTTGGATTATTTCGATATTGTTTCCATTCCATTCCAGATTTACAATCCATTTTTTCGAACTATAGTCAAAGTAATACTCATTGATTGTACTGGTTTTGTTTTCTGATTTAGTCAATTCAACATCATCAACAAATAAGGAATCAATACTTGAACCAAATAAGCCAACAATTTCAATTTTAACCATTCTTTTTTTGGGCTCATCCAAATACCCATTTCCCTTTGATTCGAGAGTGTAACTATATTCTCCGTCGGATATCATCTTACGCTCCATTACAATCAAACTGTAATTGCCACTTTCAAAAGTTCCAAATGTTCTACCATCGTCTTCGAACATTGTGTAAGTATTTGTGGCACCCGAATGGTCGAAATAATATCGGATTGTTAAATTTTTTGTGGTATAATTGTCTGTAGTACTAAAATATGGAACCATCGGTATAAATGATCCGGCCTTTACAAATACAGGTATTGTTTCCAATTTTATAACTACATTTTTTGATTTTCCCCCGTCAAAAAGATAATTATCCCAGAAGTTATACCACTTATTTCCTTTGGGTAGATATATTTCCTGTTTTGCTTTTCCTTTTTCCACGATTGGAACTATAAGTATATCATCACCAAACATATATTCATTATCAACATTGTAAGTTGTTGTGTCATCCGGAAACTCATAAAAAAGAGGTCGTACAATTGGATAGCCATGCAAATTGGCTTCTGCTGATAAGGTATAAATGTATGGTAGTAGTTGGTACCTTAATTTCATGAATTTCCTCACAATATTTTTCGTAGTATCATTAAAATATACTGGTTCAGAAGGTATGCCAGACCCATGAGGACGGAGTATTGGTGAAAAGCATGCCATCTGTAACCAACGGGTATATAACTCATTATCCATTGCTCCTTGGGCAAACCCACCTGCATCGGAATGAATAAATGGTAATCCACTTAAACTCATGTGAATTAAAAGTGGCAATTGCGCTTGTAAACCACCCCAACTGCGAGATACATCTCCTGTCCAGGGATATATTGAATATCGCTGTGACCCTGCAAACCCTGCTCTATTTAGATTAAATAGTCGTTTATTCGGAAAGTCATTTCTAAAATTTTCGAAAAGTGCTTTGTGCCAATAATGCCCATAAATATTATGGACCTCGTCGGCTTTTCCAATAACGTGAATCTGATCTGAAGGATGATTTTCGGGCTCACCTAGGTCTCCCCACCATCCTTCAACTCCAATTTCCATTTGCTTTTTGTATTGTTTCCAAAACCAGTCTCCAGCCTCAGGTTTAAAAATATCGATAAGCGCACCATCTCCAAAATAGAACTCTTTATTTACATATGAATTACCATTGGAGTCGAGTGCAAGGATTCTTAGTTGATCTGCAATTTTGAAATTCTCCAACGAATCAAGAATATATGGCTCTGTAATTAGTACCGTTTTTACTCCCTTATTCCTAAAATCCGATATCATTTTTTCAGGGTCAGGCCATGCTGGTTTGTACCAGTCAAGCCGACCCATTGTACCATGAATACTATCGCCGAACCAATAAAAATCAAGAATTATTGCATCAATCGGGAAATCTTCATCCTGCATTAAACTTACTATCGAGTCTGTTTCAAGCTGATTTCTATAGGCCATTCTTGATTGTAAGTTGCCTAATGCCCAACGAGGGGGTAGGGGTTGGGTACCAGTTAGCTTAGCATAGTTTCTGGAAATAGATTTATAGTCCGACCCAGCAACTACAGTATATTTCATTGTACCACCAATGGCAGCCCATTCAAGTATTCCGGGTTCGTTTTCACCTACGTCTGCATATCCCTTTTGTGGATTATCGAACAGAAGTAGGTATTTATTTGATGAAACAATCAAAGGAATGGAGTAGTTTAAATTTCTGGCACCTATTTCATAACCATATTTTGGCCTATTATAAAGTTTGTAACTACCTCCCACAAGATTTAAACCGTTAGACCTTTCACCTAAACCGTAAATTTTTTCATTTTCTGCAATTTTAAATCTTAAACCATCGGTATCCGACCGTCTGAAAAAACCTTTTTCTTCCTTTACAATAGTATCATCATTATATATAAATGCGATAAAAAAAGGGTTTTTGTGAATTGCAAGAGAAAGACTGTCAGTTCTCACTCTTAACCATCTATCATTATCAAGTATTTTATAGTTAGTATAATTGGTGGTCAATGTTGTGGAATGAGACGAATCGGGTGTTATTATACTTTGAGGAAAGTGCTTTATTCCAATAATATTGCTATTATATGGAGTTATACGCGTAATACCATGATCGGTTAGTATATCAATAACAGTATCTCTGTTTAGGTGAGAGATATATTTGCGATTATTATAAGCATATTTTTTCTCAGCACTAACTGGTGGGGTATAATTGTTAACTGGTAGAAAAATATCTTCATTATTTGATGTTTTTCCAACCTTAGATCCATTTTCATTCCTAAAAACAAATGCTAGTTGTTGAATAACCTCATCAGGTCGTAAACCATAAAAATCATTAATTACAAACTTAAATTCATGAAGACCGTTTCCTGTGCTATGCATTTTAACTCTACTATCATCTTCTCCCCAATTACCTACAACATGTTTCCAATCACCTCCATCAATACTGCGGTTTGTTATTGCACCTGTATGTAAGTATATTGCACCATCATAATCCAATAAAGACTGATTACCTAAATTAGGGTTATATGTAAGAATTACAGTATCAGTAGGAGAAGGGTTAATTGGATATAGCCAAGCAACCTGGGCATTTAGAATATTTGCAAGAAAAGCTAATAGGAATATTGTAATTGAGGTTGCTAGTCTCCTATTTCGCCTACTATTATAAACCATTATTTCGACAATTCAATAATTAATGGTGACTTGGCTGGTATGTCAATTTTATTGATATTATCCCAACTACGACGATCAAGTACGCTGATTCCTTTAGTATTGCATCCGATGCTATTTTTAAACCTGGTCATATCAACACTTTTATCTTCAGTAGTATTGTTTAGCATAACCATTACTGTATTTCCGTTTTGTTTTTTGAAGTAAACATAAACACCATCTTCAGGAATATAGTGTGTAAGTTTTCCAAACTGGATGGTTTCATTTGATTTTCTCCAATTCAGAAGTTTACGCAAGAAATCGAATGCTTCATTTTGTTTTTCTGTTCGACCTTCTTTTGTAAAAGCATTATCAGGGTCACCATCCCAACCACCTGGGAAGTCTTTACGAATGTCACCATGGCCTTTATGTTCCTCACCGGTCATTAAAATTTCTGTACCGTAATAAAGTGATGGTATTCCACGTGTGGTAAGCATAAATGCCATAGCTAGTTTAAAGCTGTTTATATCTTCATTTATTTTTGTGTAGAACCGATCTCCATCATGGTTGTCAGCAAAAGTTACAATATTTTCGGGCATCGAATATACATAGTCTTGAGAAAGAACCTCATACAATTGTGCAGTCCCGGTAGACCAACCTTCATTCTCATTAAAAGCTTTGCTAATGGCATACATCAAAGGAAAATCAAATACGTTTGTGAGATTGGATTTGTATCCATCTTTATTTGTGCTGTTATTTAACCAATATGCGACTGCAGGTGGTTGTGAAAGCCATGATTCGCCAACGACATTGTAATTGGGGTATTCTTCAAGTACTCTACGCATCCACTCGGCCATAAAGTCTTTATAAGGATATGGGTATGTATCCTGCCGTATACCATCTAGACCTGAATATTCAATCCACCAGATACTGTTTTGTATTAAATAATTTGCCATATATGGATTGTTTTGATTTAGATCTGCCATCGTTTTGTCAAACCATCCTTTTACCATTTTATTATAATCATAATCAGAGGCATATGGATCGCTTACTGTGCCTCCCCGGTAATTTGATCGAGTAAATTCAGGCCATTCATTGTACCAGTCTTTCATTGGTAGTTCATCTTTCCAATAATAACCTGTTCCAAGATGGTTAAAGATCATATCCATTATAACCTTAATTCCTTTTGAATGTGCTTTTTTAATGAATGTTACATAATCTTCGTTAGTACCATAACGAGGATCGATTTTATATAAATCAGTAACTGCATAGCCGTGATATGAGTATACTGGCATATTGTTTTCCAACAATGGATTTGCCCAAATGGCAGTTACACCTAGGTCACTTAAATAATCTAGTTTATTACTCATCCCAGCGATATCACCACCATGTCTTCCGTTAGGGTTTGTCCTATCAGCAGCTTCAAGCATATTTGGCATATTATCATTGCTTACATCACCATTACTAAATCTATCTGGCATCAATAAATAAATCACGTCCGAGTTGTCGAATCCTTGATGTAGTTTTGGATTGCTGACACGTTTTTTTAGTTCATATTTATATGTTGCAACAGTTTTTTTTCCCCGGACGAAGTCAATGTCAAAAAAACCAGGTTGAGCATTTTTATCAATTTTAAGATTAACAAACAAATAATTTGGACTTTCTACAATTATTGTTTCTTCAATATGTACACCATCATAGTTAATCACTGGCCTGGTTTCTGATATCCTTTCACCATGTACTAATAATTGCAAGTTTGGGTTTTTCATTTCAGCCCACCAAAAAGGAGGGTCAACTCTATCCAGTTTAATTTGAGCTCCAAATAAATTTGTACTCATAACTAATATTACTATTGTAATAAGTAAACTATGTAAATTTTTCATGGCACATTAACTTTGTTCGTGTATTTTTCAAAAGTATAATATTTCAACAAGTTAGGAAACCACTTTTATAATCATTTAAGTATTTTTGGACAAATGGGATAAAAATAAATAATGGAATCTTCAATACTTGCCATGCAAACGATTGATATAAACGAAAGGTAATGCAAAAAACTTTATAGTCTAAATGTTAAGCCTTTTGGACATGCTTTTTCGAAATAAGGAGGGCTTTTGTAGTATTTTTGCTTAGAAATAGATTTAAGGTTATGAATAAAAGTGCATTATTGTATTCCTATTGGAAGCAGCTCTATCCAGATTTACCAACTGATAAACTTGATAGTTTTATCACTTCATTAGTAATACCCAAAAAACAAAGTCAGGAAAGTGATTGGTACAAAGATGCAATAGTTTATGCACTTTATGTGGATCTTTATAATGATGATTTTAATGGACTTACAGATAAATTAGACTATATACAAAAATTGGGAGTTAACTGCCTGTGGTTATTGCCAATACTAAAATCTCCAATGCGAGATGCAGGTTTTGATATCAGTAAATATGATGAAATCCGTCCTGATTTGTTAGGGTTAACCGAAAGTAGTACGAAAGATGAACAGGAAATTGTTTTTGATAGCTTTTTGCAGGAGGCACATAAACGTAATATTCGTGTAATTTTTGATATAGCAATTAACCATTCATCCGATCAGCATCCATGGTTTTTAGAATCGCAAAAAGATCATAAAAATGTATATAGTGATTACTACATTTGGCGAGATAAACCTGATGAATACCTTGATGCAAGACTACTTTTTAAAGGAATAGAAGATTCGAATTGGGAGAAGCTAGGTAATAGATATTATTTCCATAGATTCTTTAGTTTTCAACCTGACTTGAACTATAGAAATCCAGATGTACTATTATCAATGGCTAGCAATTTGCTCCATTGGCAGTCAGTTGGTGTAGATGGTTTTAGAGCTGATGCAATTCCCTATTTGTGGAAAGAAGATGGTACTAGCTGTGAAAACCTTGAACTTACTCATGTAATTGTTAAGTTTTTTAGAGCTGTACTCGACTTTGTTAATCCAGGTACTTTGCTACTTGCCGAGGCTTGTCAGAAACCCAAAGAAGTTGTTAAATATATGGGAGATAATGATGAATGTCATGCTGCCTATCATTTTCCACTCATGCCTATGATATTCAAGTCAATAGCTCAGGGAAACTCAGAACCAATCAAGCATGTTTTAAGCAAGGAGGTAACACCTCAGATTAACAAAGATAATCAATGGTTTTCTTTTCTGCGGGTTCATGATGAATTAAGTTTGGAGTTGGTTTATGTATCAGAAGAAGATAGAAAGTATATTCACGAAAACTATTGTCATAAACCCCAATGGGATTTTAGAGTTGGGGAAGGAATCTCGGCTAGGTTAAGTGAATTAATGGGTCGAGATGTATCAAAAGTTGCCTTATCTTATTCGATTATGCTAACACTCTTGGGTACTCCTGTAGTATATTATGGTGACGAATTTGGTAAACTCAATGACGAAAAATATTACAACGAACAAATTAAACTAACTGGTAAAGATGATACCAGGTTTTTGGTTAGAGGAAGGATTGATTGGGATAAGTTAGAGGTTGATTTAAGTGATACCGACAATTTCCATTTAAAAGTTTATTCATTGGTTAGTAGCATGTTGAATACTCGTCGAGATTATTTAGCCTTTGGACGAGGTGATCTAGACTTTATTGATGTTTTTGATGAATTGGGAGGTCGATGCACCCAAATTTTATCCTACACCAGGAATTATAATAATGAGAAAATTCTAATAATTAATAATCTATCAGATAAAGATCAAATTATAGTTAACCCGATAGAAGATAATAATTTAGCATTGCTCAACATGAATGGTTTTAGCACTGTTGAAGATTCATTCGTGCTTCAAGGCAATGGATTTGCTTGGTTATTACTAGTTTAGTTTTCTTTTCTTAATAAGGTATGTTGATAATACGGCAACTACCCCAGCAACAATAAAAGTTAGTAACCTGGATGTAATTATTTTATCCATACCTGTACTTATCCAGATAATTGTAAAAAGCAAACCCGAAATAATTGTTATTATTGCTGCAATTCCGTGGTATCTTTTCCAAAAAAGTGTTAGTAAAATTACCACAGAAAATGTTGAACCTATCCCAGCCCATACATAACCAACAATAGTGTAAATCAAATCACTTGGTGAATAATAAGCTAGTACTAATGCAATTATTGATAATATCGCAGTAACTATTCGTGATGTTAATAAGGATGTGTGTGAATCCAATTTGCCTTTTCTTAGAGGCTTAATTATATTTTCACTCAGTTCAGTAGATGAAAGTATCAAGAGTGAATTGGCTGTTGATATTATTGCAGCTAATACACCTGTTATTAATAAACCTGCTATCACGGGGTGAAATATAGTAGTGAGTACTTCAGGCATTACTGTTTCTTGATCAGCTAAGCCTTTGGGCCCGAATATCGCAATACCGATCCAGCCTATCATTAAGGCACCAATATATGCAATAATTGTCCATATTACCCCTATGTTTCTTGCTTTCTTTGCTTCTCTGGCATCGGTAATTGCCATAAATCTCATACTTAATTGTGGTTGTCCACCTAAATATCCAAAAAACCAAGAAAATGCTCCGGCAATAATTATCCCAGTCCCTAGTCCGCTAACAACATTTCTCATATTTGGAAAGAAATTATTCAATGTTCCTTCCAGTGGTGAACCTTCCTGTAGTACCGCTCCACCTGTAAAGGTTGAGTATGAATCTCCAGCATTTGACAGTGCTTCGCTAATGTTGGAGGCATAAACCAAACCTTCAGGCATATTACTCAAATATATTATCCCGGCAATGGGTGCAATTATTAAGGTAATTATCATTATAATGGCTTGTACAACATCAGTATATGTTACACTTCTGAAACCACCGTAAATTGTATATGGTATAACAAGTCCAACAACCAATAGCATTCCATAAATCTTTTGAATTCCAAATAAGTTCTCAAGTGTTTTTCCGCCACCAATAAATTGGGCACCAACGTAAAAGAAAAAGAAGAACACAATAGTTGAGCTTCCTACAACTCTAATCCATTTTCCAACTTCGCCATGACTTTTTGCAATATAGTCGGTAAATGTGTCAACTTTATATTTTTCAGCAGCATCGCGAAGTCGCCATGCTAATAATATCCATGCGAATAGTATACCAGTAACACATCCTATTGCCGTCCATATTTCAAGTAACCCAGTTGCATATGCTGCACCCGGTAATCCAAGTAATGCCCATGATGATTCACCGGTAGCCCTTTCCGAAAGAGCAGCTACCCAACCTGGAAGTTTTTTGTCAGCAATTGCAAAATCCGACCCTGTTTTTACTTTCCTTCCTTGATAAAAACCAATCAATATGATGAATACCATATAGGCAATCATTACTATCAGCATCTGAGTTTGATTCTCCATTTTATTGATTATTTTGGTAAAATCCAGAATGAAATTAACGCAAGCAAATTTAATAAGAATGTGCTAAATTTGACATACTGATAAAACAATATCGATGTTTTGAAGCACAATAATAATTGCACGATAGCTATATTTGTACTTAAATTAAACTAATGAAAACAGTTAACACTTCTCTTTTTTCCGACGAATGCTGGGGAATACAAATAAATGGCACAAGCCATTGTAGTAATATATCGTGCAGATGGTTCGGGTTAACAGCATGTGAGGGAAAAAACATTATCAAAACCGGCTATAACCTGAAAGGATATAAGGTTGGGAAATTTGGTATAGAAAAAAATAACAACCTTAAATAATTAGCTATTCCTGAAAAGTGATAATTATTTATACTTTTATCCTCAGTTAATTTTCAAATGAATCGATGGAACGTATAACTCTGTTTGCTGATGTGCTTTTACCCTTGCCCATAGAGGGAACATTTACATATAGAGTACCTTACGAACTAAATGAGTTTATCCAAATAGGCCAAAGAGTTAGTGTACAATTCGGAAGAAAAAAAATTTATGCAGGCATTGTAAAGAATCTTCATACAAATGTCCCCATAGTTCATACTCCCAAGTATATAATTACACTGCTAGATGAGAAACCAATAGCAAATTCCATACAATTGCGATTTTGGAGTTGGATGGCTAGCTATTATATGAGTACTGAGGGCGACGTAATGAATGCCGCCTTGCCATCTGCATTCAAATTGGCAAGCGAATCTAAAATTGTACTTTCTCCTGCATTTATACCTGATTTCAATATACTTAACCCCTCTGAATATCAAATAACAGAATCATTAATAGAGAAAAAGAAACTAACAGTAGATGAAATCTCAAAGATAGTAGGTTATACAAAGGTTTTACCTCTTCTGAAAACAATGATAGATCACAAGATGATAGTCATGGAGGAAGAGATATCAGATATTTTTAAGCCAAAAACAGAGAAGTATATTGGTATTTCTTCGGTGTTTTGTGATGAGGGAAACCTTTCATCTTTAATGGATGAGTTGGGAAAAAGGGCTCATAAGCAGTTGGAATTAGTAATGTCATTTATTTCTTTGGTTGGGTTACCACTTACTTCTGAAAGTCAAGTAAAGCAAAGTTTATTACTCAAAAAATCTGGTAATAGCAACTCTGCTTTAAAATCACTAATAAATAAAGAGGTTTTTATTTCTACAAAAAAGATAGTTAGCCGATTAACATCCACAGCCCAGAATATCGATTCGAGTAAGCTAAAGCTTAGCAAGCATCAGGAAAATGCGTATAAAAAAATACTTGGATATTTCGATAGTCATAATGTAGTTTTATTACATGGAGTAACTTCGGGAGGGAAAACAGAAGTATATATTAAACTAATTTCAGAAACACTGAGTAGGGGGAAACAAGTACTGTATTTACTTCCTGAAATAGCTCTCACAACTCAGATAATTGTGCGCTTACAAAGCTATTTTGGTGATAAAGTTGGTATATATCACTCCAAGTATAGTAAAAATGAGCGAGTTGAAGTATGGAATAATATTGCTGAACTTGATGATGAAAATATACATAGTAAATTTGAAATTATACTAGGCCCCCGATCATCGCTATTTCTTCCATACGATAATCTGGGTTTGATAATTGTAGATGAAGAGCACGATAGTTCATATAAACAATATGATCCTGCTCCACGCTACAATGCCCGTGATGCAGCAATATATTTGGCTACACTGCATAATGCAAAGGTTGTGTTGGGTTCGGCCACACCTGCAATAGAAAGCTACTATAATGCTAAATCAGGAAAGTATGGTCTGGCTGAAATAACTGATAGATATGGAGGTGTTAATCTCCCTAAAATTGAAATAGTAAATTTGAAGGAAGAGGTTAAACGACGAATGATGAAATCTCATTTTTCTTCAGTTTTAATGAATAAAATGGACAGCGCCCTTGAAAATAAGCATCAAATAATTCTATTTCAAAATAGGCGTGGGTTTTCATTGCGAATTGAATGTGATGTGTGTCATTGGGTTCCGGAGTGTAAAAACTGTGATGTTACACTAACCTACCATAAATACAGTGAATTAATCAAGTGTCATTACTGTGGCTATTCAACTACGGTACCTTCTGTTTGTCCTGATTGTGGAAATACCGGACTTAAAATGCAAGGGTTTGGAACAGAAAAGGTGAGTGATGAGCTTGGTATTTTATTGCCTGACGCCAAAATTGATAGAATGGACCTTGATACAACAAGAACCAAAAATGCCTTTTCGAGAATAATTTCCAATTTTGAGAGTAAACAGACCGATATCCTTATAGGTACTCAAATGGTAACCAAGGGTCTCGATTTTGATAATGTTCAAGTGGTTGGTGTATTAAGTGCTGATAGTATGCTAAGTTTTCCTGACTTTAGGGCACATGAAAGAAGTTTTCAATTAATGTTACAGGTAAGTGGTAGGTCGGGAAGAAAAGATAAGCAGGGTAGTGTGGTAATTCAGGCATGGAAACCTAATCACCCCATACTAAAAGATGTTGTAAATCATGATTATATAAGCATGTATCTGCGACAATTGACCGAAAGAAAGAAGTTCAGTTATCCTCCCTATTATAGGCTGATAATTATAAGAATGAAACATCGAAAACCTGAAATATTAAATGAGGCAGCTGCGGTATTCACAAAAGATTTAAAACATAAATATGGGAAACTTGTTTATGGGCCTGAATATCCACTGGTGGGTCGTGTAAGGAACTTCTATATTAAGCAAACTATGCTAAAAATTCCAAAAGGGATGAATCTGATCGACGTTAAAAATAATATCCGCGAATCTGTTATTGGGATGAAAACCAATTCTGGGTATAAATCTGTTATTGTTCATTTTGACGTTGATCCACAATAGGTTTAGAATCTAGACACAAGATTCCAGATCCAAGAATCAAGATACAAGAAGTTGATTTTTATACAAGTTACAATACATTACAATAAAAAAGCCGCTATCACATAAAATGTAATAACGGCTTTTATCATTTGTAAGTTGGTAAACTTATCTCTAATTAGTTCACCATAATTTTCTTAGTTACCACTTCGTTGTTCAATTGTATTTTTACGAAGTAAATACCCTGACGCATATCGTTTGAGTTTAGTTGGATATTGTGTGATCCACCACTCATCATACCTTCATGAATATTTATTACTTGTTTTCCAAGAATATCAAAAACAGCAATCGATACGTTAGCCTGGTTTTGAAGACTAAACTCAATATTTGCATTGCTAGTTACTGGGTTTGGATGGATAGAAATATCATCAGCAGTTAATACTTCATCAATATCAACAATCATACCTCTTGCCAATTCAGCAGCAGCAGAATATTCAAAATCAACACCTTCCCAAATAATATCGTTGTTTCCATCTGTAATTAAATAAAAACCACCCGATAATCCCATGCCAGAAGCATCATTGATTAATAGGTTATAACATCCTGTTTCAGAAAGAGTAACCGGAGCAATTTGGAATCCTGTATTTGTATAAGGACCACCTTCGGCTACAACATCTCCAGCAGCATCAGTGATTGACCAGGTAACGTCTTCTGGGTTACCATCTATCTTAACACCAAAGTTAATATCTTCAGGGAAGTTTTGTGAACCTTCACCCACACCATTAAAGTAGTCATTTTGTGGAAGTTCATCAGGCATACCGTTTGGATTTTCGCACTGTATATCAACAAAATTGTTATCAGTAGGTGTTATTGCAATAACAGGAAGATCAAAAATATCTGTTTCAAGTTGAGCTAGATTACCTGTCCATGAATAAGTCATTTCATCACCTCCGTTAACAGAATAAATAAAATCTAAGCTAGTAAGTGAAATCTCGCCATAGTTTTTAAGTGTTACCTGTGGGATTATCTCATTGGAACAAAAGGTTTGTGGTGCTAATACCGAAGTAATGGCAGCATCATAATTATTTGAAGTCATGTAAGTTATTTCGGGAGCATGATTTCCACTAATAATTTCTTGTGTGGATTCTTCAGTTACGAAAGCAACAATTTCAAGGTTTTCCAGCACAACATCAACATCATTATAATCTTCTGGAATTTCATATGTGAAAGTTCTGGTATATAATGAACCTTCTGTTGTTTCGGTAATTTCAACACCCCATTGACCTGTCATTAAGTGACGAAGCATGTGCATATGTACATAATTATTTCCCATATTACCACCACTTTGTGGTCCAAGTATATCATTCTGTAATATGGCAACATTCAGTTTATTCATTGGCTCCGGACTATCTCCGGTATAATAAACTTCAACTACAACAACCAACTGACGGGTTGAGGTAACAATCGTTGCTTCAAGACCAACATTTAAGTAACTGGCTTCTCCCATAATTTGGTTTGCAGCACCACTCCACTGACCTCTACTCATAGCAGTACCACTACCTTGTGACCAACCTGGAAATAGGTGACGGTTTACTGTGCCTGCAGGATAACCTGCTACACCTGCTTGACCATCAATTTGAGCACCCCATGGAGTTCTAAAATCTGGCTCGTTGCCTGAAGGAACAGCATAACCACCTGCGTGTATGTTAATAAGAAATACATCATCAGGATGTTGATTTTGAATCCCTTGGGCAATTGCGTGGCCCTGTGGACAAAAACCACAATGTATACCGGTAAATTCCTCAAGAATTACTTTTTTGTTTTCAGGATCTGTACTTACAATGTTTTGTGCAAACACATATGATACTGAAAACATCATTAATAAAAATAGGGTAGATAAATTTTTCATGATTATCATTTTTTAATTACAATTTGATTTAAGTTTAGAACAAAAATAGTATTATTTATATGAAATGATTTTTATGTTTGACGGCTATTTTACCATTTCATTAC
>JAERTF010000194.1 GCA_016845105.1 Bacteroidota bacterium
CTATAATTTCAATCAATAAAACATTCGAATTATGAAACTAAAGATAGGCGATAAAGCTCCTGATTTTAAGGGAATTGACGAAAATGGCAACAATATTGAATTATCAAATTATAAAGGAAAAAAGTTAATACTCTATTTTTATCCCAAAGACAATACTCCGGGATGTACGAACGAAGCTTGTGATCTACGCGATAACTATAATATGTGGCTTGAAAAAGGCTATGAAGTAGTTGGTGTTAGCCCCGATAGTGAGGCTTCACATCAAAAGTTTATTGGTAAATACGATCTGCCATTTAGACTAATTTCCGATCCTGATAAGATAATTATTAAACTTTATGGTGCTTGGGGATTAAAAAAGCTTTACGGACGTGAATATGAGGGATTATTGCGTACAACTTTTGTAATTAGTGAGGATGGAGTTATTGAAAACATCTTTGTAAAAGTAAAAACTAAAGATCATACTAACCAGATACTTGAATCGATTAAATAAGCAGGATATGACTAGTAATAAAGCACAGGAAAACGCTGAGAAACTAAAACAACAAAGGATAAAGGCTCTAGAGGCAACTCTTGGTAATATTGAAAAAGCATATGGTAAAGGCTCCATAATGAAACTTGGAGACGAAGCTGTTGTTAAGGTAGAATCAATATCAACTGGATCAATAGGCCTTGATAATGCACTAGGCATAGGTGGCGTTCCAAAGGGAAGAGTAATTGAAATATATGGCCCTGAATCGTCAGGTAAAACAACTTTAGCATTGCACATTATTGCCGAAGCCCAAAAACAAGGTGGCATAGCGGCCTTTATCGATGCAGAGCATGCATTTGACAGGTTTTATGCAGAAAATTTGGGTATTGATACGCAAAATCTATTAATTTCCCAACCCGATCATGGCGAACAAGCACTGGAGATTGCGGATAGTTTAATACGATCAGCAGCAATTGATGTTGTTGTAATCGATTCAGTAGCGGCACTTACTCCAAAAAGTGAAATTGATGGTGAGATGGGTGACTCAAAAATGGGTCTTCATGCCCGATTAATGTCACAAGCGTTGCGTAAACTAACCGCAAATATTAGTAAAACAGGTACAGTTTGTATTTTTATTAATCAGTTGCGTGAGAAAATAGGTGTAATGTTTGGTAATCCGGAAACGACAACCGGGGGTAATGCTCTTAAGTTTTATGCATCTGTTCGACTTGATATTAGGCGCATTAGTCAAATCAAAGACGGTGACAATATAAAAGGTAATCGCGCAAGGGTAAAAGTGGTAAAAAACAAAGTTGCTCCACCATTTCGTAAAGCTGAGTTTGATATAATTTATGGTGAGGGAATCTCAAAAGTTGGCGAAATAATTGACCTGGGTGTTGATTTTGGTATCGTTAAGAAAAGTGGTTCGTGGTTTAGTTATGGTGAAACCAAACTTGGTCAGGGACGTGATGCAGTAAAAGCATTGTTATTGGATAATCCCGATCTGGTTGATGATTTGGAAAAGCAGATTAACGAAGCTATTGCATCTGAATCATAGTAAGTTTTTTGAGTATTATTTTGAAGTTGATTATGTATAAATACCCTCCAATATTATTGTTATTGGCTGTTCTTGGTTTTGCAGGTTGTGATAATTTGCAATCTAAAAAACAACCAGCTGTATCAACTAATGCCGATTCTTTGGTTATACTAACAAATTTGATAGCAGCGGATTCCTTAAATGCTGAACTATTAGCAGA
This sequence comes from Bacteroidota bacterium, assembly GCA_016845105.1. Taxonomy (GTDB): domain Bacteria; phylum Bacteroidota; class Bacteroidia; order Bacteroidales; family F082. Next base: position 1,726 of record JAERTF010000194.1, read on the forward strand.
TAGAGCTGATTTATATTTTAAACGTGGTAACCTCGATCCAGCACTGCGAGATATACAATCTGCACTTAAAATAACACCCCAGGAACCATCATTGTTTATTTTACTATCGGATGTGTATTTTGTTTTAGGACAGACAGATAACGCTGTTGTATCCTTGAAAAAATCAATTAGAATTAACCCTAAGAATGAGATTCCATACTTAAAATTATCCGAAATATATTTGCTGCTTAATGATCCCTCAACAGCATTAATGTACGCCAATGAAGCAATTGGGGTAAATAGGCAAAATCCCGAATCCTACTATGTTAAGGCCATAGTATTGATGGAGAAAAGAGATACGCTCCAGGCAATAACAAACCTAAGATTATCTGCCAATCTGGATACTTCTAATTACATGACATTTATGCAGTTAGGAGCAATATATAATTCAAGGAATGATACATTATCAAGAAGATATTTCGAAAAGGCCCTGCTGGCTAAAAAAGATGATGAACGTGCATTGTATTATTTGGGTATGTACTATCAAGAACACAATCAATTTAACAAAGCAGTTGAAATGTATGGCAGGTTAACTGAGTTGTACCCAGATAATAAGAGAGCTTTCTATAATCAGGGATATATCTATTTGGTTGAACTTGAGGATTTTGAAAATGCGAAATTAATGTTTGAGCAGGCTGTGGTGCTTGGTCCCGGATTTGTTGAAGCAGTATATAACTTGGGAAGAACAAATGAAGCAATGGGTGATTATACAGGTGCTTATGAACAATATAGAAAAGCATTAGAATTATTACCAAACTATCCTTTGGCAGTGCAAGGGCTTAATCGACTTGATGAAATGCTAATAAGAGGAAAGAAGTAGATTAGATTAAACCAACCAGGATTATAAAAATTCTTCTTTAAGTACTTTTAACTCCTCAACCATAGCAGCGCTCTCTGTTTTGAACTCTTCAAATAGTTCTTTCAAGCCATCTGAGTTTTTATTACCACCCATCATTTCCAAGTTGCGAGCCTTTTCCTCAACTTGTGGTGCAACAAAATTTGCAATAACACCTTTAATGCTATGTGAGTTAAATTTGATATTATCAAAATCAACAGCATCTATACTATCTGAAATAGATGCAATCCTATCCGGATATTCATTAATGAAAATATCAATTATCTCTACAACTATTTCTTTGTCAAAATATTGGAAGTTTTCAACAAACTGTGTTTTATTTATGAATGCCATCAATA
>JAERTF010000195.1 GCA_016845105.1 Bacteroidota bacterium
CTTTGATTTCATAAATAAATTCATAGTTTTACAGCCAAAACACAAAACTATATTGTAATAGATTTATCAAATTACATGACTTCAAAGTATTCTATCATCTATTTTAATATGGTAAAACTACAACTACTAAAAATATGAATAAACTAAAACTCATTCTATTACTACTCATTATTGGCATTACTACTTCATGTATCAAAGAAACAGATCAGGCACCTGATCAAGGGTCAAAGGACTGTGATGAACCAGGTTATGTATCGCTTCAGGAAAAGGGAGATGGTCTCCACTTAAGTGGTTTTATACATGCCGAGGTATTGGAGAATGTATCGCATATAGAACTATCATCAACACAACCTATTTTTGGTTTTTTGGAGGGTACAACAATGTCGTACCAAGTTTCTGGATGGGCTGATCAGATTACAACCGTTGATGATATAGAAGTTTGGACACTTCCTTTTGTAGTTAGTCAGACAAGTACAAATTATGAAATTATTGTAACATATTATTGTTCTACTGATGAGGGAATAGTAAAAGGGGATACCACCAAGATTCTCTATAATCCAGGAAGCTTATGTGAACCGGGTGGCTTAGCTGCCGGTCATGAATTCTTCATGCCAGATCCCATAATAAATGATGTTCCCCCAACACTTAATGATACCATAAGAAGCAAAGCATTTAATATTAAATTTCAAACCGAGCCACCATGGTCGGATAATGCAGGGATGCTATTTCTTTTTCCAATGGAAGAGATTGAAAGCGCATACTTGGAAATGGATGATGGTGAAAACAAACTTACTGCAAGTTTTAATGTTGATTGGTATACCAAGGAGTGGATAGTGGAAGAGGTATACTACGGAGACTATTCTTACCTGAATGCCGACATAAGTCTTACTCAAATAACAGCTGGATTGTCACCAGAAGAATTGGCTAAGTATAGTTTCATTAGATTTGTAATTAAACGTTGTGGAGGTAAAGAATACTCTAAATTAATTCCGTTTAAGATTAGCTAATAATTTACTATAGCTAAACCAGAGCTTAAAAGCTCATCATAAGAAAATTCTGCTTCTGGAAAGTGATTTTTCAAACTCTCCTTTAATTCATTTTCTGTAAAACAAGCAACTTTTTCATCTCCTTGTAAACCGATAATTTTAAAACCGACCAACGAATTATACCTTTCATCTTCTTCGTCGAAAATTTGACATATGTGAACTCCGGCATCGAACAGTTGATCAGTAAATCCGTTGGATATTTTTTAGATTTTTTATTATCATAGTCTCAAATGCCAAAATACGTATTTTTGGCAATCTAAATCATATTCTCAAAATCATGAAAAATCTCTTTATTTTATTTTTACTAGTAGTAATTATCCCCACTGGTTATTCTCAATCAAGACCACAGAAAAAAATAAGAAATGCTTTTGAAGATTATGCACCTCAAGCTATGGAAGTCAAATGGACTTCCGAAGGAACTGAAAGAGCTAAAGAGTGGGTTGCTAATTATACAATTGGGTCTGATAGTATGGAGACAAAATATGACTCCAAGGCAAATTGGATGATAACACTTAAGTTTATATCACTCGACCAAATTCCTCAGAAAGTTAGTACTACAATATTAGATATGTATCAAGGTGCCCATCTAACTAAAGCAGCTGAAATACAAGAGCCTGGTTTTGATGGTTATGGAGTTGCATTTATCTATCTAAAGGATAGGTGGGCTGTTGCTATTACAAAAGAAGGCAAAGTTGTTAGGCGTCAAATTACTTCTTCCGGATTTTAAAATGTGATAGACATTTTATACTGAAGGATTTTACTTTTCAAAAAAAGTATAACCAAGTCATCTTATATACTATTGAATGACTATTTTCTCGGATGTGGTTACTGTATTCGTCTTCATCACAACAACATAAGTCCCCTTTGGTAAAGTATTGGCTTGCATTTCAATATTATAGAATCCAGGGCTTTTACTTTCATTAAGAAGAGTCCTAACTCTGTTTCCATTCAAATCAAAAATGGAAAGGTTACATAAACCCCTGTTTGTTAAAGAGATATGAATATTTGCAAATTTGTCTACAGGATTTGGATATATCAAAATAATCTCATCATCAGTGGCTATATTTTCTGATATATCAGTCCATCCAATTACCGGTAGTTGTATTGCTTGCATCACACGTGATTTATATATAGAGTCGGCCTTTTTGTAAACATTTACTACAAGGTTGCAGTTCTGAGGTACCCATGCTGTATCAAGCTTGAAACTGACTGATTGGTTGATGGTTTGCTGGTTGGGCCAAAGTGTTTCGATTAAAGATTTTCCTTCACTCCAGAAAACCATTTTTCGTGTTGCCCATGAGTTTTTATAAAGGATATCATAATATGGTGGGCCAGGTGGGTTTGCTTTTGAACAACCATTTTGTGTTTGGTGCATATGGGTAATATTATCTTCAGTAACAATAACATTAAACCAAAATGGTCCAACCAATTCAGGTCCATCATTCCTGAAGTCTATCGATAAATCTACAATACCGGTTGTTGGGTTCCATGTCTTATCACTTATCTCGATATTGACTGGTGTTTCAGGAAAATCCTTATAAAGACTATCTACTATACCGTATATGGTATCATAACAAAAACCCTCCCCAATTCCATCGGGATAAGCATTTGTTATATGTGAAGGGAATTTGGTATAAATGCTGTCTCCTTGGTAAAATAGGAAGGATGTATCGGAATTCCCACCATGAAAAGAAACAATTATGGTGTTGGGTAATGTGTCTAGCACGGCATGCCTAAAAATGGAATCCATGCAGGTACAATCACCTCAGTTGGTACTTGTAAGGTTGTAAATTAACACATTTTTGATATTCTGAGTATATCCAAATACGGACATTACTAATAAAATCCAAATTATAAAATATCGGTTTTTCATTGGGATGAGGTTTTAATGCGAAATTACAATAAAATACTTTATTATTTGTGTAAGTGACTAGTAATTTTGGGTTTCGGTTAATATAGTCTATTGGTTGAGTAGGATTTAATAACTCCTGTTAACTAAGCATTAATAATAGGAAAAACACATGTCTTATAATATTGTATTAATCGGGTTTTCAGTACATAAGGCTTGTATAAGTGTAGCCCCACCAGGACTCGAACCTGGATCTAAAGTTTAGGAAACTTCTATTCTATCCCTTGAACTATGGGGCCATTTGTTTGAAATAACAAAGTGGCAGCAAAAGTAATGATTTTTTTAAAAAATCAATTCCTATTGTTGGGTACTCTATTCTTTTATTTTCTTTATTATTATTGGTTTTAGCCCTACTCTTCTATAGTTTCTAAGTTTTGTATTAGCTTCCTCTTTTGACTCCGAATTGTCAATGCTAATATAGTAGATAGGAGGATCTCCAGATATTCCAATTTTAGCACCAATACCTTGCTCTTCGATGATTTTTAATGCTTTTGTTGCATCTCTAATGTCTTTAAATTCACCTGCGATTAAATAGAACTTTCCAGCAATAATTTCTTCGACTTTAACTTGTTTATCCGGGATATTGAAATTAGGAATAGAGTTTATATCAACAGGTTTATTGTTTTCATTGTGGTAAATTTTACCTGGTAATACTTTTACTTTCTGAATATTTGGTGAATGTGAAGTAGCTTTTGCTTTCTTAAAGTTTATCTTTCTCGATTTTTCAACAACTCGTATTTCAACTGGCATTGATGTTGAGTCCACCAGCCTCCTCCTCGAGTCGTTATTCATTATCATAAAATCATTTCCAAACACATTTTTAATTCTTACATAGTAAACATTATTACCAGGAGCATAAATTGTAAAGCTACCGTCAGATCTTGTAAAGCTCGAATAGCTATCACCCTTTTCGTTAAAGGCAGTTACCTTAATGTTTGCCATATTTTTCTGTTCATCTTTTTCAGCAACAAACTTTCTGCGTATAATTTCTATCTTACCAACTATTTTATCTGATTTCTGAAATGGTATCGACTTTGTAATGTTTTTAAGCATTTCAATATTATTTGATGTATTATCAATGTAAAAATATTCGTTTAAATCTGATAGTGGCACAATAGTTAACTGATAGAAACCACGAGGTATTTTGTTAAATGTAACTATACCTTTTTCGTTTGACATTAATGTAATATCAACAGGGAAGTTTTCTCTTGCTTTCTGGTCAGCAGTATTTTTAAGAAGGATTCTAACTTTTACTTCCGCGATGCCTTTTTCACCACGATCCATCTTCCCATTCCCATTCTCATCTTTAAAGAGTTGTATTTTCAAACGTCGTAAATCTTTCCTCCATCGATAATAATCTGAATTTCCCCATTTCTTTTTTACTGAAAACTCAATATATTGAAACGAATTTTGAACATTAAGTTCGCCATATTTTTGTTGTGTATAAGTATATGTTCCTCCTACAACAGCATACCAATTACGGTAGATGAAGGCTTCGATTTTTGGGTTAATATTTAGCGAACCATAGTTTAAATCAAAGCGGTGGGTATAATTTGTAAATAGGGATACTCCTATTCGATCTTTTAAATATGATTTTAATATATATGGTGAGATACTTATACTGTGGTTTCCTGCATCAAGAGCATATTGGTATAAACCCATATTAACCATTGGCCCGTTATCATATGCCGCTCTAATACCATAACCATTATTATTGTATTCGCTAAGAATATGAAAATCATGAACATTTCTCCCAATCTCATTCATATTTTGTTGATTCATAACTCCAAGTCCATATTTAACATTTGTCATGATATGACTTCCAAAATACAACTTAAACTCTATGCGATATTTATTAACATCGTACTTAATGCGCTCAGTAACATCAGGTACTGGATGTGAAGAATTATAGTGCTCCATGCTTGGTCCAATATAAAATCGAGCTTTTTTATTATAATCAAAATGATACAATAGGTTTACGTATTGATCTGCTAATTTAATATTGGGCATTTTTGTGCCTTCATGGTCATAGAAAAAGTAATTACGTGCACTATTTATGTAGGTTATTGTAATATATTGTTCTGATTCTCCTGGCTTATATTTAATTTTAGTATAGAAGTTTTTTAAACCCATTTGTGGACCAGGTATATTTGGAGAGCCGTAATTATTTGTGAACTGAACAGAGATGTTTCTTCCAAACTTTCCGAAATAGTTAAAGTCCCAAGCCAATCCTGACAGTTGATAAGGGTTTTTAACATCAAACATTTCTTGATAACCATATATTGACAATCTAATATCATGATTCTTAATTATTTTGATCCTGCCTGTTTTGTAAACTGCTGATATGGTATTTCTTTTATTATAACTATCAATGTCGAGTGATGCTGATACCTGCATGTTAATTTTGTTGTTATCAAACTTATAAGCAGCTGCAATATTTGCCTTTGGCGATGTTAAGCCATAGCTGGCATAACCTTCGATGATTGTGTTTTCGTTGATGGAAAACCCATTTGAAACCATTAGGCAATTTCGACTATATAAATTTCGGCCCAGATTTGAACTAAATGCACCAACTCCGAAGTTAAAATCATCCCATGTGTATAACAGGTTGTAGTATGTATTACTAATAAAATTTTCATCATTTGTTATATCGTAATATGTTAAGTTATATCTGAATTTGCTTTCATTTTTAAATACAGATGCACCCCTTGCCCTTAAAAATGGTAATAACTCCTTACTACTTGAAAACGATCTAAACCCTATTTCGGTTTCATGTGATAGTGTTTTGTCAATATCAAACGGTGAATATGTATCAGAATACTTTTCAAGAATTACAGTTCTAAGTACCTTCTTTTTCTTTGAAGTTGCCAAAACCTTCACTTTGTTTATGTCAAAAACACGATCCTTTGAATATGAGTATTGTGCTGCATAAAAAAGAGTTGTATCTGTTTTAGCTTGTAGTACCATTATAAATGGATCACCTTCTGCCCCCAAACCAAATAGTTTTATTCTTCTGTCAGGATCAATTGTAATATTTATTGTGTCGGAAGTATTACCATTGTTTATTAGCTTTAAACTAAAACTGGCTTCATCTTTTTCTGGATAAAAAAAGGCTCTTTTTTTTGGTATTTCCATATCCCAGTTATGATATTCGTCAAGTATTATATTAAAGGAGTCTTCCTTGATAATTTTTGGATTTTCTATAAAAACCTTAACAATTATACTATAAGTTGTTTTTGATATTGATTCTGGAGATGACTTGAACCTTATAGGTAATGAGATACTACCATTGGCTTCGATAATGGTGTCGGTAAAAATATTACTAAATATTGACCAGTTAGTTGGTAATTCTAAAAAGGGACGAATTTTTAGATTTTTGTTACTATTATTTTTTATTGTGAAAACATTGAAACCAATTTCCCCGGCATTTTGCCTTATTTCGGGTTTAATAATTGATATCATTGTTGTCCGGTAAAACCGGTATTTGATTTGTTTTCAAATTTAACTAATTGAAACATAGTATCAATATTTTCTTATTTCAAAAGTAAGCCCCCTGTATTTCTGGGAATAAGGAATTCTCATATTTCTTCTTATTTTC
>JAERTF010000196.1 GCA_016845105.1 Bacteroidota bacterium
CCAAGTACAATCATTATAATACCACTTATTATATATAGCCAAAAGTACCTTTTTGAATCTTTATCAAATAGGCCAGTTACCATGTATAGCATTCCCATAACAGCAATCCAGAATGAAAAATCTAACATGAAGAACCTGTCGTTTGGAATAGGGTAGGTGAATATTATTAAGCCAGCAAACCCATCAATAGCAAGCTCCAATAGTACATTTTTGTCAATTTTTTTATCGAAATGCAGGAATATGTAAATGCCTGTAAGTGCTGCACTAATCATTAGTATAACACCAAAATATATTCCAAATTCTTTAACTGATAATGATAAAACTATTGATATTATCCCGTATAATGCAAGAATTGCTGATCTTGTAATTCTGTATCCAGAACCCATGTTTTCGTAGTTTTTTTTGAGATCACAAAAGTAAAAAGTTTTTTGTTCCTAAAAGTTCCACTTTAAATCTAAAAAAAACATTTGGCCATAATCACCAAACTCAGTAAGTTTATCACCAAAAAACATTTGACCCACTAACATTAAACTAATATTATCAGTTAGGCTAAATGTTACAGAAGGACCAATATATGCCGACATATCCCATGGGTTTAACATACCTGATAAGCTAGTATTAATTAATGGGGATGCGGGAAATGAAACCTGTCCAAATAAATCGAGTCGTGAAGGTGTCAGATTTTTTACATTTAGACTGCTGGAAAACATTGTGGAAAATGATCCCAAGGCGCCTTGATAATCCTTATACGCATACCCAGTTGATCCATTACTATTATAAATAGCACTAATATTAACCATCAACTGATTCTTAAATATATAGTTAGCACTAATTGATGCTATAATAATACCACTGGTATCAGAAAAATGGTCCAAATCCCTAAACCAGCTTGCTTCACCTGTAAATCCTGCTCCACCAATATTTCCCGACCACCCAAGTCCTACTGTAGCATCGGTTTGCATTACACCACCAAAAAATTGAAAGTCATAACCCCAGCTATTAAATTTATATAGAGCTGCGGCTGTAAGACTAAGTTTTTTATCAAGTGTAATAGAGTCAATCAACTCCTGACGATAATTTAATTTACCGGCTATTTGTAGGGATGAAAAATCACCTGTGTAGTATTCAAGAAGTACAGCATCACTACCCGGGCGCTCGATATAGTTAAAATCGAAATAGTTAAACGCATTAAAAATGTCGTTGGGATTCCAAACCAGATTAGTGCCCCAATTAATTCTTTGACGTCCAACAGTGAGTTCAAACTTATCCATTGTCCATTTCATATTAAGTCTGTCGAGGTTTGTGTACAATACATTGGAATTATCATCTGATATTTTCCATGTTAAGTCGAGGTAACCATCATCATAGGTAGCCAATTCTGAATAATCAATTATCTTATTATATTGAGCAACTAGAGGGCCAAAGGTAAAATTGTTACGCATCCCAAGATGAAACTCAATACTATTGCTAGGATTATACCACAAGTTTATTCTATTATATATGGTTGATTGATTTTGCCAACTGTCAAATCCAATTACCTTATATGCATCAGTTGGTATCCATGTATTGTTAAGGTATTCGAAAAAACCTGATGCACGTACTTTTTTTTGTGCATGCACATTTATGTTTACTAGTAATATTAGGCCTAGTATTATAAGTAATTTGGCTTTTGTTTTCATGTCTAATTTATTGGATAGCAAACCCATTTAAATTTAACTTTGCAATTGAATTGTAAGTGAGAATAGATTGATGTTATTCCCTATCAAAATACTCATCGCTTAGAATCTTTCCATCTTCTATTGTAACAATTCTGCGAGCTTTGTCCATAACACGTTGGTCATGTGTAGCAAATATAAAAGTGGTGTTGAATTTCTTATTCATTTGCGACATAAGTTCGAGTAGGCTAGTTGTTGAACTAGAATCAAGGTTTGCTGTTGGTTCATCAGCTAATATAAATTCGGGCTTTGATGCCAAAGCTCGTGCAACGGCAACTCTCTGTTGCTGACCTCCCGATAGTTTTGAAGGGCGACTTTTAATACGATCACCGATCCCAACTGCCTCCAATAGTTCTTTTGTTCGCAGATCTCGTTCCTTTTTAGGTTTACCTTGCAGCTGCATAATAAACTCTACATTTTCGCCAGCAGTTAGGACTGGTATTAGGTTGTACGATTGAAAAACAAATCCAATATTGTTCATTCGAAAGTCTATTAATTGCCTGGAACTCAAACCCCAAACATTAACGCCTCCAATTATTACTTCACCAGAAGTAGGTCGATCGAGCCCCCCAAGCATATTTAGGAAGGTAGTTTTTCCTGAACCCGATGGTCCAACAACAGCGGTAAATTCGCCTTGCTTAAAATTAATGTCAATACCATTTACAGCTTTTACTTTTACTTCTCCGCCGTTATAAATCTTAGTGAGTGATTTTATTTCTATTACGTTCATGACTATATGGTTTTCTAGTTTATATCTTTTTTATTCTATCCTAAGTGCATCAGCAGGATCATTTCTTAAGGCCTTGTATGCAGGGTAAATGGCTGCAATAACACCAGTAATTATTACCAGGATGGTTATGTTAACAAGCATCTCAGGATCAAGAACGGTATATACAAATGCGTCATATCCCAATTGTTGGTATCCTTGAGCCCACATGCTGAGGTCAATTGGATGTGTTTCTCCATATTTGGCACTTATGGCTCCAATAACAACACCTATAACTCCCCCTGTTAACGATAATAGTACTGATTCTAATACTATCATACCAAATACTTTTGTTTTATTCATGCCAATGGCCATAAGCATTCCAATTTCTTTAGTGCGCTCCATTACAACCATAAGCATTGTGTTGATTATCCCAAATAATAATGCCAACAGTATTATCACAATAAATATATACATATACATGTCCATTGCTTCTGTAAGATAGTTCATCTCCGGACTAAGTTCTTTCCATGATTTAACATCAAGATTATTATTAGTTAAATCCTTTACTTTGTCCAGTATTATTGGAAGTTCTTTATTATCACTAATGTTGATGGCAATTTCATGTGCTCCGTTTATTGGAAATCCTGTTAACTTTTGTATATCAGAGAATCGAACATATATATTCGCTTCATCAAACATATTGTTGTCGGTTGAATAAATACCTGCAACTCTAAATGCTCCAGAAGTAATATTGTTATCCAAATCCTGTATTGTTATTACAATTTTAGATCGAACTTTTACGTTGAGTTTTTCGGCAAGTTTTTTTCCAATTACCACAGGGTTTCTTTTTATTCCTTCAAAATACTTACCATCAATAATTTTAGTACTGATATTGGTGACCTGTTTCTCTTCCTCAGGAAATACACCTGAAATTAAAACTCCAGAAGCAGTTTCGGCCGAAGCAGCCATTGATTGAATTGACATTCGACGACTTGCTCCTGTTACATTTGGTATCTTCCTTATACTTTGTGTAATCCCTTCTGCATTTATTATAAAATTTGTAAAATCGGAAGTTTGTTCAAAACCAGGATTATGAATTTGAATATATGATAATTCTGTTTTGATTACTTTTTGGATTCTCTGTATCGCCATTCCTTTAAAGAATGCGCTGGAAATTACCCCTGCGAATATCCCAAGAGTGATTGAGAATATTATAACGAGGCTTCTGACTTTATTTCTCCAGATATTCCGCCATGATATTGAAAATAGCATTTCTATATGTTTTAAAAGTTATAGTCTGTAATTGATTATTATGCACGTAATGAGGATGTTAATCCAAGTGTATATGATTTTACTACTGGGTATATCGAAATCAAAATAGTTATTATGAAAACTATAAAGGCTTGAGTATAAAACACATCAGGTTGCATTGAAAAATACATAAACGGTTCGATACCCATATTAACCATGGTACTTGCTGCATCGCCAGTAAGAGGTATTGGGTTTTTAAAATAATAATAACAAATAGGTATGCTCACAGCTAAACCTGTTATTGCTCCAATAATCCCAATAAAAAGTGTTTCAAAAAAAAGAATTATGCTTAGTTTTGAGCGTTGCAATCCAATTGCAATCATAACTCCAAGCTCTCTTTTGCGTTCGCTAACCATCATTAGTATAGTTCCCAATATCCCAAAGGTTATAATAATATATAATAATGATTTCATAAAGTAACCGCCTGCTCTATCACCATCAATCATTTGAACAAGTTCAGGTTGCAATTCTGCCCATGATCTTATCATATAAGGAGATTTTATTTCTCTTTTCAAATTCTTAAGTACAGGAGGTAAGTGATAGTTATCTTCAACCATAATAACAATTGAGCTTAATCTATTCTGAGCTGAAAACAATTCCTGACTCTCGTTAAGGGTCATGTAAATAAATTGTTTGTTCAATTCTGGTGATGGAAATTTTAAAATTCCTTTGATTGGGTAAACACCCGCAGCCATTACACCATGATAACCTTGGCCATAAAGTACAATGGTGTCACCAACTCCAACTTGAAGGTATTTTGCCAAATCGGTTGCAACAAGAACCCCGTTGCTATTATTATCTAAATAGGTTCCTTCTTTAACCCATTTTTTCAATCCTGTTACTTCATTTTCTCCCGAGGGGTCAACACCAATAATTACACTTCCTTTGGTTATTTCATCTGATGAAGCAAGTGAAAAATACTCTAATCTTTTGGTATAATGTGTGATTCCTTTTTCATTGTCTAATATTGATTTAATTGAGTCGTTTAAAATAAAAGTATTGTTGATTGTTTTATTTTCATGATACTCTTCAGTGAATAGCTGCAAATATCCAGAATAGAACTTGACCACATTACTAATCATCGACTCATATGAACCATATTGCATGGATGTCATGAAAGCACTTAATAATACGCCAAAGAAAATGGAACCGCTTGTAATTACTGTTCTCCACGGTTTTCTCCATAAGTTACGCCATGCTATAATTATTAATTTCATTATTATTAACTTTTTAAGGATTTGACAACATTTAATCTTGCCACATAGTATATTTGATACAATGATACTATCATGAATATTATCATTATTGTAATTGCTGGATTATAAAATATTTCAGGACTAACACTAAAGGCAAGCTTGGCCTCAAATCCCATTGATTCATATGTTTCAGCCATTTCGCCAGTTAAAACAATGGGGTTTTTGAATAGGTAGTAAAATATTGGATAGCTTACTATTATGCCCGAGATAACACCTATAATTCCAATAAATGCTGATTCAACTAACATCATGAATAGTAGTTTCCCTTTTTGAAAACCAATTGCAATCATTACACCAAGTTCTCTTTGGCGTTCATTCATCATCATCATAATTGTAGACCATACCCCGAAGCCAATGATCATAAAAAGAAGAAATTTAACCATTGCCCCACTCGATTCTTTTCCTTCGACAAGGTTAAGAATTTCGGGCATTAGATCTTGCCATGAATAGATTACCTCTTTATCCCCAATGTATGTTTGTAGGTAGGACATAACTTCAGTTATTTTCCCAGTATTATTTACCATAATTACATTTGATGTAATTGAGCTTGGTAAGGAAGAAAACTCCTGGCAATTTGCCAAATCCATATAAATCACCTGTTTACTTAAATCAGGTAATGGAAAATCAAGTAGTCCGTTAATTTTATAAATTCCAACTGCACTAACACCATGATAACCTTGTCCCAAAAGTATCAATGAATCCCCAACACCTACATTAAGGTTTTTGGCTAATATACTTCCAACTAATATGTCGTTTGAGCCATTCTCAATAAAAGATCCTTCATCAATATATTTACTCAGCCCTGATTTTAGGTTTTCCTTATCGGGTTCGATACCTAGTAGAAAAGATGGATAACTCTTTTCTTCATTTGAAGCCAATGCAAAGGTCTCGATTCTTTTTGTTGATGATGTAATATCTTCATTTGAATTAATGGCTTTGGTTAATTTCTTTGATAGAACAAAGCTATTATTTACACTTGGAGTTTCTTTGAAGTTACTTTCCTGAATTTGAATATATCCAGAATAGAATTTAGCCATGTTGCTAATCATATTCTCAAAAGAACCTTTTTGCATTGAGGTCATCATAACAGAGAAGAAAACCCCAAAGAAAACCGAAGCTGCGGTTATCAAAGTCCTTCGCTTATTGCGCCAAAGATTGCGCCATGCTATGCTAATGAATTTAGACATGATTTACTATCTTACCTTTTTCATATTTTGTTTGCTGAAGAAATTATCTTTAATATCAATGTTATATTCCACATCCAAAATTTCCATAACAGTTTTTTTACCTTCTTCATCAGCTGGTATCATTTCAAATCTTGTTGGAATTATTCTGTCACCCATTTTTTTTAGATCATATCCGTTTTCTGTATTTTGAAGGTAGCCATCCTCATCATAATATTCATTTTTCCAAACATTGTATCCATTAGTTGTAACCCAAGCCTTAATTTTTCCCCAAACAACAGGAGCATCCGGAAGAGGTATTAATTCGATAATGTAGCAGTTTTGTCCGTTTACTACTTCTTCACCTAGTAAGGTGTGATTGTAATCAACAACAATTGAAGATTGTTTAACTAAGTCATCATTTGTAAAGTCAGAGCCCATCCATGACTGCATCATCATTGATGGCGGAATCTTAATCATTCTTGAGATTGTAGGAACATAATTCCACATTTCTTTGCCAACCTTTAAAAAGACCTGACCCTTTTCCTTCGCCGGTTCAGTAATGTAAATCATAAAATTTTCATCACCCTTCGACCAGTTTTTCATAACAATTGTTCGTTCCCAACTTGGGCGAACTATGGTCATCGACATTGTTCCCTTTGAAGATAGTCCTCGGTTCTTTTTATCTGCTTTGTCGATAATGTCTTTTGCAGTTAACTCCTGAGAGTTAGCTTGCATAGTAGCTATTATTGTAATAACTACAGTTAGTATAATTGTTGCAATTGATTTCATTGTTTTATATTATTTAGATGAACTTTTCAATTATTAGTTTCTTTGTTTCTTCCACTGGAAAATTATCAGGATCAATCATAAAATTCAAACTTATTCCATCGAGCATGGCACCAAATAATCGTGCATGTACAATTGGATTATCATATCCTTTGTTCTCATAAAAACCAGTCATTATTCTAAAAAATGGAATTAATACCTCCATGAGTTTCTCTTCAACAAGTTTCATAACCTGTGGCTGTGATACAACCATGAAGTATAATTTCCAGAATTGTAGATTTTTTTGGATTATGTCAAATGTCATATCTATGAAGTAAATGAATTCTTCGTCGGTAAGTATTCCATCTTTGTTTGGATCAAACTCAACGAAAAATTTTTCAAAACCATCATGAACTATTGCCTTAATAAGCTCTTCCTTGCTGTTAAAATAGTTGTAAATTAAACCCTTGGAAATACTGGCGCGTTTTGCAATCATGCTTATTGATGTTGCATCAAACCCCTTTTGTGCAAATAGGTCAAGCGCCGAATTCATTATATGATTCCGCTTTTTAACTCTTAGTTCTTTAAACTGTTCTTCTGTTCGTGGCATTTTAAGATATTTATGACTGAACGGTCGGTCAAAAATAATACAAAAAAGTCATTTGTCAAGTGTTTTGATGATTTTTTTTGTTTAAAGTTTAAAAAATCATCTTTTTAAAATTGTTAGGTTTGCAAAAAAATAATAGCGAAGTTGATATATGGCTGAAGAATATGTAATATTAGTAGATAAAAACGATAACCCAATTGGGACCATGGAAAAGATGGAAGCCCATGTAGTACCTGCGCTACATAGAGCTTTTTCCGTTTTTATTTTTAATGATAATGGAGAATTGCTACTGCAGCAAAGAGCGAAGCATAAGTATCATTCACCTAATTTATGGACCAATACTGTTTGCAGTCATCCAAGAATTGGTGAGAAAACCAAAGATGCAGCCCATAGAAGAATTCTTGAGGAGATGGGAATGGACTGTGAGTTTAAAGAGGCCTTCTCCTTTTTATATAAGGCAGATGTAGGGCAGGGATTAACAGAGTATGAATTTGATCATGTTTTTATTGGTACCTCAGATATTGAACCTAGTATAAACCCTGATGAAGTTCAGTCATGGAAATATGTTGATCTTCAGTGGCTTGAGGAAGATGTTGTTTCTAATCCGCAAATATATACTGAATGGTTTAAGATAGCTCTTGTGGAAGTATTAGAGCATTTTAAGAGTAAATAAAAATAAATACATCTATTCCCCATTAAATATTTCAATTTTATTTTTAATCTTGACACCTTTTTGTATTATCCGCTTGTCACATAATCTAACTTAAAATTTATTGAAACTATCAATTATAAGTTTCTTTATGAGATATACATTAGTATTAATTTCAATATTTATTTTCATTCTTGTTTCGGGATGTATCAACCAGGTAGACCGCGAAGCCGATTTTGAGACGCAAGATGTAATTCTTGAAATTGAATCATTGGCACAAAGTGGAATAGATATACCTGAAAAGATTACTCCTGAGGATATTAAGAAATGTGAGCTTGCTGTAGATATGGCACGATCTATTGAAGATCAGGTTATTGAGTTGAAGTCATTGATTAGGTTAATGGAATTGCATGGTAAGGCTGAAAATTATAGGGAAGCTTTAAAAATTAGTGAAGCTACTTTAGTACTGGCCAATCAAATTAAAGATGATCCTTCATTAGCTCTTATATACAAGTTAATAGGGAAGAACTATTATCATCTAGCCTCCTTTAATAAGTCTTTCGAAAACCTTGAGATAGCTTTAAAAATGTATCAAGAATTAAATGATACCATAAATATTCAGGATGTAATGAACTTTCAGGGCAATATTTATTTCAGCTATCATGATTTTGATATGGCTTATTCATACTATGAACAAAATCTTAATATCAGCAAAGTAAGAAACGACAATGCATCAATCTCAAAGGCATTGGCAAATATTGGACTTATTTATTCCATAAGATCAGTGGATTCTACTATAAATAGGGATTCATCAAATATTTTAATACAAAAGTCAATAGAATTTATCAACAGTGCATTGCAATTTAACAGGAAGACAAATAATAGTCAAGTTACTGCAGAGATATTGTATAATCTGGCAGATGTATATAGAATTGCTGGGCAATACGATAAGGCTATTAATGTTATAAAAGAAGCACTAGCATTGTCGGATGGGTTGTCGGATAGGGTTTATATATGGTCAACAATATCATATGCTAATATACTTTTTGAGCTGGATTCAATTGTTGAAGCTGAGGTTCTACTTGTTAATGCGTTACAATTAGCCAAGGAAAATGATCTGAAAGAATCAATTATAAATATATATTCGTTACTAAGTAAGATCTATCAAATTCAAGGGGATTATAAATTGGCATATGAAAACTATACAAACTACTCTTATCTTACACAATCAGTATTTACAATCGGTCATAAAAAACAAATTGATGCCATAAAAATAGCAAGTGATTTGGAAGCCGCAGATAAACAGCGTAGTCAAGATGAACAAAATACTTACTATCAAACTTTAATTCTTTTCTTTTTATTATTGTCGGTAATTTTGATTGTCACTCTATTCTATTCAAGGGTTAAGCAAAGAAATAAAAATGTCAATATAGAAAACAACTTACTGGGAGAAAGACTTGAAACTCGTAATAGAGAACTTACCACTAGGATTATGGCGTTAATTCAGCGTAATGAGGTCGAGAAGGAGTTGATTCAGAAGCTTAACTCGCTAAAATTGAAGTTAAAACGGGAAAATCAAAAAGAAGTATCAGATATAATAAGGAGCCTTTCTTTTAAACAAAATGATCAATTGTGGAAAGAATTTGAAATTCGTTTTGAGAGTATCCATAAAGAATTTTTTACTAAACTAACAAAATATTGTCCTGAATTAACCACCAATGAAAAGAGGTTGTGTGCGTTCTTATACTTAGATATGAGTTCTAAAGATATCTCAGCAATAACCGGTCAGAGTATTCGAGCATTAAATGTTGCACGCACCAGACTTCGAAAGCGATTTAATCTAACAAATGACACTCAAAGTTTATCGGGATTCCTAAATTCTTTGTAGTAGTAACGGTATGGTAATCAGGGATTAACAATCTGTTGTGCACTAGTTTTGCATCTTTTTTAGAAACTTGTTCCCTAAATGTAGCCCATTAAATACATCAGGCATAAACTATCTCATATATTTTTGCTTTTTAAATCAAATTGATTGATGATACTATCTAGAAGTTAGTATCAATTTAGCTTAATGAAATATCTGGACACTGTGTTTTAAAAGTCGGCACACCGGATTGGATTACTTTAAAAGGTCAATCTAAAGTAATTGTTTTAAATTAATTAATTGTCTATTTACTAAAGCGCTCCTAGTCAGGGCGCTTTTTTTTGTGCTGATAATTATAAACCATGTGTTTGAGAGTAACAACTAGTTTCCGGTTTTTGCCACCTATCCAAGTATAATTTTTGTACTTTTGAGAAGATATTTCAATATGCTTTTTGAGGTATAAGAGTTATTTGAGTTATTCAATGTAAATTATGTAAACTATTAAATAAAGAATAATTATGAAAATAATATTCAAAAATATACTAGCAATTATTATTGGTTGGATAGTTGGAAGTATTGTAAATATGGGGCTTATCCAAACCGGACATATGTTATTTCCAATAGAAGGTGTTGATGCTAATAACATGGAAGCATTGGCAGCAATTATGCCAACTTTGAGTTTTGAATACTTTGTCTTCCCATTTTTTGCACATGCTTTAGGTACTTTAATTGGTGCCGCAATTGCTGGTCTTATAGCTGCAAACCATAAAATGAAATTTGCATTGGGAATAGGCGTATTATTTTTGATAGGAGGAATTATGGTAAACTATTTGTTACCGGGTCCTATTTGGTTTACTATTATAGATATAGTTATTGCATATATACCAATGGCTTGGCTAGGTGGTATTATAGCTGAGAGAGTATCAAATAAATAATCTATTATGATATAGTAGAAAATAACTTCACAATCTTGTATTCTTATCAAATTTAAAGTGTTTTATGTGGTTGTAGGCATACAAGTTTGTATAATAACCAATTAATTTGAAGTACTAAATATCCCCTATGTTTTGATTTTATAGTTAATTATAAAGGTTTAGGAACCCCTAGATTTAACTTTTTCATTGTTTTTCATATTTATGTTTTTGGCGTTGTTTGAACTTTTGTTCTATCATTAAAATTATGCTTCTAGTTAGGAAACAATAGAAGTTGTTAATTGACTTATTACACAATGCAATGATATTGAAAATATTAAAAGGAAATCGTACTAGATATTAAACAAAATATCTAATAAATATTAACTGTCTCACATTATCATAAATCCGAAGTTTTTGAGATTTATATCCAATTAAATGTTAGCTTGTGTTAAAAAAAACTACTACCTTTACTGAAAACTTGTTAAAATAACTTAATGTCAGGTAGTTAGTATGAAATACAATAACCTAGTAATTACAAAGGCTGAAGATTTAATATTTGGCAAAGCACCATATCCCATAATTACATCCAGAGGACTTGAAATTGGAGGAGGACAGGTTTATCCCGAACTCAACTTTACGGTTCCAGCTTGTCAAGAGATCAGTAACAATAATATCTCAGAATTAAGAACTATGTATTCTAAAATAGTTCGGGAGGCCCTTGAAAGAGCTGTTGCACTTCAGTCGAAAGGACTAGTTATAGAGTTTGAGACTTTGGTTGAAATGACAGTTAATCCTAATATTGGTGTTGAACTAATAAAATCAATGAATGAGATATGTGAGGAATTTTTTAGTAAGCATAGCTTAAAAACAGAGATTCGTTTAACACCAAATGATATTAGGGAATTTGACCGCCCACCAAAATATCGTACTGGAGCATATCTTGATAATATGCTTAAACTTTTTGATGAAGGATCCATTGCAGGAAGTGACCTGTTATCAATTGAGAGCACAGGAGGTAAGGAAATATGTGATGATGCTCTTATGATGGGCGACATTAGAGGAGTAGTTTTTTCACTTGCCGTTCTTGGTGTAAGAGACATGAAGTTTTTATGGGAGAAAATAGTTGCTATTGCTAATGCAAATGGAAAAATAGCTGCCGGAGATACTGCCTGTGGCTTTGGTAATACAGCGATGGTATTAGCAGAACAAAAACACATCCCAAAAGTATTTGCAGCCATTGTAAGAGTTGCCACAGTAGTTAGAAGCCTGGTAGCAATGGAGATGGGTGCAGTAGGTCCGAGCAAAGATTGCGCATATGAAGGTGTTTATCTAAAAGCAATATCAGGTATTCCTATTTCGCTGGAAGGCAAAACAGCTGCTTGTGCTCACTTTAGTACAATAGGTAATATTGCTTCAGCTACAGCTGATCTATGGAGCAACGAATCAGTTCAAAATATAAAACTTTTATCAGGTATGGCACCAACTGTTTATTATGAACAGTTGGAGTATGATGTACGTCTTATGAATACAGCTATAAACGAAAGTGACAATAGTGCATTATTACTTCGTAATCTTTTGGTTCAGTCAGATGTACATCTCGATCCTCAGGCATTTGTATTAGCTCCTGAAAATGTAATTCCCATATCCAAAGAGATTGTTAAAGGAAAGAATTATGTGGATGCCACAGTAAGGGGATGTAAAAAAGCTCTTGATTTAATAAAAGATGCTGTTGATAATAATACTTTAGTTTTTCCTGATAAAGAAAAAGTATGGTTAAATATTATCCAAGAGGGCCTAGAGTCCATTCCAGTTAATGAAAGTAAATTTATAGATGAAATGATACCAACTCTGGATAAGGACAAATTTATTTTATCCGAATATGGTTTATAATAAATAATTACACGGCAACTTGGGTGAATTTAAATAGTAACAAACTAATGGATTGTAACAAAATTGATAAAATTTGAAAAAGATTTTCAATTATACATTTCAAGATTTGAATATTTGTCAGGATGAATTTTTACTTACACTAAGTAATCCAACTGACTCGTCCTATACTATAGTTAAGGAAATAGTTGATGACTATTTTTTAAAACTGGAATTAAACAATGAAATAACAGGTGGCTATACTATTGTAGATTCGTTTAAAACTAACACAGACAAAAAGAGTATTACCCTCCACAATAAAACTTTCTATACCGAAAAAATAATTGTAAGGCAGCTAAAAAATGTTGAGAAAATAGCCATTGTTGTTGGCACTGCTGGTAACTGGGTAAGTAATTTATCACAAAAATATACCAATGATGATAATATACTAGAAGGGTATATACTTGACCAGATAGGTTCTCTAATTGTAGAAAAAACAATGGATAAAATACATAAATCGCTGGAGCTTGATATGTTTAATAATAACCTTAATGTAACAAAACGAATTAGCCCTGGATATTGCGGTTGGAATGTTGCTGAACAGAGTAAATTGTTTGCTTTGCTGCCCAATTACTTCTGCAATATTAGTTTAACAGACTCTGCATTTATGAAACCCACAAAAAGTCTTAGTGGGATTGTAGGTATTGGTAAAAATATAGTTCGAATTAAATCATTTTGCAATGAGTGTTCAGAACCTGGATGCTTGCATAAGAAGGATATAGAGAATTTAAATAAAAACTAACCAGAAAGGAGTTATTTTATGAAATTTACACATGAAAAGAAAATTTTAGAAGCAATTTTTGAATATTTTGCTACTACGGGAGTCGAAATTGGAGATAGTAAATGGGCCAGTGACACATTTAAGGCAAATAATTGTACTGTAACAGATGATCTATTTGTAAAAGTTCCTGTGGATGTTGCCAAAAAAGCTCTTTCGAGTATTCCCTCTTCATTTAAATGGTGGAATAGAGCAGGCGATGATTATCTTGATTATGGAAAAAAGGATAAAAAGTATGTCATCGGTGATATGAGGGCACCTACTTATTTCAGTCCGGAAACAAAAAAAGTTGAACCGGCATCCGATAAAGCACTATTGGATTCTGTTGCTCTAATGAATGCTTTACCTCATGTTGATGTCAACGGGAATTTAATTGCTACTGATAACTATCATTTTGATAATGCTCATGTAATTTGCAACTCTAACATGCCCATGATGCTCGGTGCTGGAAATTACCCTGCTGAGTTAGAAAACTTAATAAAAATGGCAATAATTGTTAGAGGTAGCAGGGAGAAACTCAGTGAAAAACCTTTTATCGCCACCTGTGTAAGTGGGCTTATGTTAAAGTGGCCTAATTGGCTTCTTGAACAAATTCGTCTTTGTGCAGAATACGATATTCCTATGTTTGCTTCTACAATGCCCGTTGGTGGTGTTTCCGGTCCTGTAACAACTCCTGCAAATATATTGCTTGGTGTTGGTACAACATTATTTGCGATGATACTTGCTCAGCTTGCAAAACCGGGACTTCCATGTGTCGATATGTATCATTCTACTTATATGGATCAGGCAAATGGAAAAGTAGGTGGTATGCCCGAAAACTATATTGGAGAAGATATTAGGATTTCTATGCTTAATAATCTTCTTGGAATTCCTACAGTTGATGGAACTACAACCTGTTCCAATTCATTGTCATTTAATCAGGATGCAATTTTTGAAATAACATATAACTTCAGAGATTCATATCTTGGGTTAACTGCAGGTGTAACTGATGGTTATTGGGGAGTAGGTGCTCTTGAAACAGGGATAATTTATTCTCCTCATGCTCTTATTTTTATTAACGAACTTGTTGATATGGCCCAAAAGGAAATGCAACCGTTTGAGGTTAATGAAACAACCTTGCCTGTAGATATGGTGAGAAGGGTTAAAGGAGGAATATACATAGCTGAAGAACATACTCTTGAAAATATGAATAAGGTATTGTGGAGAGGAAAATACTATCACCATGGAAAAGTTGATCATAAACTGGACATATTTGACAGACTGGATAATGCCTATTTTGAAATAATGAAGGAAGCCAAGTTTGATAAATTAGAAAAGGAAAAAGAGGACGCAATAATGAAACTTGCCAAAGAAGGATATAGATTAGTATAAATATACGGTCTATATAAACTGTATTAAAGAAAACAACTAAATAATAATAATTAATAAAGAAGATTTGATATGGAAAATAATGATGTATTATTTCAATCAATTTGTGCAGGAAATGTTAAAGATGTTGAAGCTGCAGTAAATAAAAAACTAGAGGATAAGGTTAATGCCCTGGAAATACTTAACAACATTATGGTACCAGCCATGAATGAAGTTGGAGATAGATATTCTAGACATGAAATATTTCTCCCAGAAATGCTTATAGCTGCAAAATCAATGCAGCATGGGATAAAAATACTAGAACCATATCTTGCAGAGTTAGGTCATACTTCTAAAGGTAAACTGGCGATAGGAACAGTACAAGGCGATTTGCATGACATAGGTAAAAACATAGTTATCGTACTGCTTAAAGGAGCCGGTTATGAGGTGGTTGATCTTGGAGTAGATTGTGCCATTGAGAAGTATGAAACAGCAATAAAAGAAGGTGCTAAGGTTATCCTTGCCAGTGCATTATTGACAACTACAATGAGAGCAATGAAAGAAATTGTTGGATATATTAAAGAAAATTATCCAGATATTAAGGTAGTAGTTGGTGGTGCTCCCGTATCTGAGGATTTTGCTGTTGAAATAAATGCCGATGCCTATGGGGAGGATGCAAGCTGTGTACCTAATATCGTTAATGGTTTCTTATACCCATAAGCTTTGATTGCTATAATGATACAGGTACAGTGTATCAAATAGTCTATATGGAAATACATATCAACTTCCTGATGGACTAGTGGATATAATATATGCTGTATGGCTGAAATTGTATGCTAGGATTTTATTTTTTAAAATGACATGAAATAATTGTTTGTTTGAATTTTGCTGTTTGCTCATGTTAAGACCCCTTTTTTGAGTTATATCTTTTGTTTGTTTAAGTGTTAAGACGACGTAAGATTATATAATTGTACTTTCAATAATAAAGTGATGACAAAAATGGATGAGTATGAAATATTCTTCCAGCCAGATGGCAGAAGAGTAAAAGTTAAACAAGGTAGCTCTATTCTCGAGGCAGCAAATGCGTCTGGACTAGATATTGTATCCGTATGCGCTAGTAATGGTACATGTGGCAAGTGTAAGGTTATAATTAGTAATGAGGATGAACCGCAACCTTTAACAAAACAGGAACATAAAGTTCTATCCAAAGAAGAAATAGAAAAAGATAACTTCAGACTGGCGTGTCAGGTAAAAATCAATAACAATTTAGTAGTTCTTATTCCGGAATCTAGTAGGACTGAAGGACAAAAACTACAAACGGAAGGCATTATTACCAATATCCCTTTGGATCCTATAGTCAAAAAATATTTTGTACAGTTTAGTGATGATGATAGTGATAATACTTTCATCGATAAATTAAATATGTATTTATCGGATAGTTTTAATCTTTCTAACCTCACTTACAATTCCTCTTTAAGTCAAACAATTGATAGCTTGGCGGTTGATCCATCAAGTGAGGTTACAATAACGATATATAATGAATCAGAAGTTATTGAAATAGACCAGGGCAATACAACTGATAAGATATATGGGTATGCAGTAGACATTGGAACAACTAAACTAGCAGGCTATTTGGTAGACTTAACCAATGGAGAAGTAGTGGTAGCAGATGGTCTGATAAATCCTCAGGTATCTTTTGGTGGAGATGTTATATCCCGAATATCTTATAAAGATCCACACCAGTTACATGAGACAATCAAAAAGGGGTTGAATCAGTTATTAGAAAACCTAACTCAAAAATCAGGCATAGTGCCTGAAAATATTTACGAAATGGTGGCAGTTGGGAATACTTGTATGCATCATCTGTTCCTTGATCTGGAAGTAAAGCAATTGGGTGCTGCACCATTTACACCTATTATCAGAAAACAGATAGTTACAGATAATAGTAAATTCGGAATGAATATTAATAGAAATGGTAAGGTTTATACATGTCCGGTAATATCTGGGTTTATTGGTTCTGACACTCTTGCTGTAATTTTAGCATCTGAAATTTACAAAAGCGAAGAGTTATCAATGATAATAGATGTTGGAACCAATACAGAAATAGTTTTGGGAAACAAAGATCGCCTTATAACATGCTCATGTGCGTCGGGGCCTGCGTTGGAGGGAGCACATATTAAATTTGGTATGCGAGCTACAACCGGTGCAATTAGTAGCATTAAAATCGACCCAAATACCTATGAGCCTATATATGAAACAATTGATAATGCTAAACCTCGCGGTATATGTGGCTCAGCCATACTTGATATTCCAGCCCAGCTACTATTGGCAAAAATTCTTACTCCCGAGAGCAGGTACAATGAAGACTTTTATACCGATCGAGTTCGAGCAGTAGATAATTGGTATGAATATGTACTAGTTTGGGGAAAAGATAGTTACACAGGGGAGGATATAACTATAAGTCAGAAAGACGTTCAGGAAATTATTTTGGCAAAAGCTGCAATTCACACAGGAACTGAAATATTAATGCAGGTATTTGGTGTTAATGAAAAAGATATAGATAGATTCTTAATTGCTGGAGCATTTGGTTCCCATATTGATATCGATAATGCTAGAATAGCTGGGGTTTTTCCTGAAATCGAGTTAGAGAAGATTCAAACTATTGGAAATGCTGCTGGTACTGGTTCCAGAATGTGCTTAACATCAAAACCAATGAGAGAAATAGCCGAATTGTTTGAATATGTTGAGTATATTGATTTAGCATCACAACCCAGTTTTAATGATGTATTTGTAAAGTCTCTTTATCTGCCGTATGAAGATTTGGACAGATATCCTATTACGAGTAAGATACTGAAAGAAATTGGTAATTATCCAGAATTGTAAAACAATTAGTTATCAAAATGCCTTAGTACATTCTGATATCTATGCTAAAAAATACCATGTTATAGTTTGGGACTTTAAACTGACGCTAATTTATAACGATGAACCAATGCATAAACCGGGTTAAAAAATATTTTCTTCAAGAAAGCGCTCCATTTTGGAAAATGTAATTGGTATATCGTTAAAAATATTGTTAATTTAGACAACTTGCTAGTATTGTTTTGTGAAATTAATAATCCTGAAAAACTATTATTATGAAAAAGACTTGGAAATTCTATCTTGGCATTGGCTTAATTATCTACTCATTTGTACCGTATATATTTGTATTTATGATAATGCCCTTTTTGAGCTTCTCTACAGCTGAGGCTTTATCGATTTCATCAGTTATTCTTATTTCAGCCGAAGTGGCCTTTGTTTCGGCAGTTGCTTTGCTAGGTAAGGACTTTGTTAATATGATAAAAGCAAAGTTTAAGAGTAAATTTTCTAGAAAAGGAGATAAAGCAAGCTTTAAGCCAATTAGTAAATTGCGATTTAGGATTGGAATTATTTTATTTATTCTAACCCTGTCAATACCGTCAATATTAACTGAGGTTGTACTTTATTATAATTATGTAGATGTGATTGGATTAAGTAATCTACTTTATATTTTCTTATCGTTTGATGTAATATTCATACTAAGTTTATTTATCCTTGGTGGTGAATTTATTGATAAATTACGTGGCCTTTTTACATATAAAGATGTTATTTCTGGATCAAAAACTGTTGAACCTGTAAAAACGTAATTTTTTTATTTATTAGATGAGTTTCAGACAACCATTAATAGCTGATATTAAAGGTAATTCTTTTGAAGATGGACCTGGAATTAGATCTGTTATATTCTTCAAAGGCTGTCCTTTGGATTGTGTTTGGTGCCATAATCCTGAAAGTAAGAAACTTGAAGCCGAGTTATGGTGGGATGTTGAAAAGTGTATAAACTGCGGTGAGTGCATTGAGGTTTGTTCCAATAAAGCTATATCACTCAATAACCCTTTTTTTGTAGACAGACAAAAATGTAATCTTAGTTTTAATTGTTTAGATGTTTGTCCTTCCAATGCATTATCGATTGTTGGTAGGCGAATGAGTGTTGAAGAAATTGTTGAAAAGGTTATTAAATACAAACCCTTTTTTGATAGCTCTGGAGGTGGAGTTACATTAAGCGGCGGTGAAGCAACACTATGCATTGAATATATATCATTACTGCTAAAAAGATTTAAGGAAGAGGGTATTCATACTCTACTGGAAACAGCAGGGCTATTTGATTTTGACAAGTTTGTAAAACTTTTACTTCCATATTTGGATATGATTTATTTTGATATTAAAATAATTGATAACCTGAAACACAAATATTATTGTGGAGTTTCAAACGAAGTAATTTTTGATAACTTTAGTAAGTTGCTCGAAAAAACAAAAACCAATGAATTTGAACTCTTATCGCGTACGCCGTTGATACCTCGAATAACCGATGATGAATCAAATATTAGTTCAATTGTAAAGTTTTATAATGAACTTGGTATAAATAAAGCTATTTTATTATTAAACAACCCCGCATGGTTACACAAAATTGATAAGTTAGGCCAGACAAGGCAATTTAATATGGATCATCCTATTAAAAAATTTTATGATGATAAGAAAAAGAAAAAACTAATGGATTATTTTTTAAAGCATGATATAGAGATAGCTTTTGGTTAGAGTTTGTAATTTTTAAATATTAAGAAATGAAAATATCACCATTAATTATAGCAGTATTATTATTTACCGGAACCACTTTTGCCCAAAATGACAATATTGATCAAGCAGCTGAAATGGCGAAAAAACTACAAGATCCTTTGGCAAACATAACTGCTATCATGACTGACAACGACTTTTTGTTTAAAACGGGTCAAGATGAATTTAGCTATAGTAGTTCGATACAGCCCGTAAAGGTTTGGTCGTTTGATAAGGCAGGCTTTAATTTTGGAGCTAGGGCGATTATTAACATTGCAGGTATGGCTCCAGAATCTCAAAAATCAAATATTCAAGAGCCTTTACCAGAAGGTGATAAAATAACCTGGGGTATTACAGATATGCTTGTGCAGTTTTTTTATTCTCCCAAATCCGATGCCTCATGGAAATGGGGTGCTGGCCCAATGTTCTCATTAAAGACAAGTACTAATCCAAAATTGGATGGTCCAGGTTGGGGCTCAGGGCCAATTGGAGTATTAGTAGGCGGTTTGGGCAATTTCTCATTTGCTTTTATTGGTGGTCATTTATGGGGATTTGATGGAGATTTTAGCACAAGTATATTTCAACCTATGATTTTTTATAATTTCCCTAATGCAGTTGGATGGGCAATAAGTTACAATAATCAGGTTTCACTCAACTGGAATGCTACAACAGGAAATCAATTTACAGTACCTCTGGGATTAAGTACCTCAAAAGTTATTGGATTACCAAAAGGGCATGGTATTGAACTGGGTTTGGGGCCATATTGGAATGTTGTCCGGCCCAAAGGTGCAACATCATTAATGATTAGATTAAACATAAATTTTGTTTTTCCATAAAGAGAAAAATGAAATACAAACATGTAACAATTAAAATGTAAGGATATGGATAAACTAAAAAGTAGTATTTCAAGTAAAGCAAAAGAAGATGCCAGTTTACAAGCCTCACAATTGCTAAACGAAACACTTGAAGGTATTGGTATGGCGCTTAATGGAGATGATAATCTCCGAAAAGAAATGATTGGAGAATTAGGACCAATTAATGCTATAATTTCTGTAAAAACCGATGATGAATCAATTAAAACAACGATTGTTATAGATGATGGAAAATTCAGTATTAAAAAAGATTTTTGCGACTCTTATGCCGATGCAACTTTAATTTTTGATTCAGTGGAAGAGTTTGATAACTATATTAATGCCGATTCAGACGAAGCCATCCGAATGTTTTTAGCCAGTAGAGTTCGACTTGAAGGTAACCAATCAATATTTGGATATGTTAACTATTTGATAAGTTTATTGTCATGGCAAGATGATGTTAAAGCGTTTGATATACAGAAGAATATACATAATAAACAAAATTTGAAAGCCGCTGAAAATATTACTGATAATGGGCGGAAAATGAAGCATAATCGAATCAGTACCAGGCTTAGAGCTGAAAAAATAGACAAAGGAGTAAAGTGGTTAGATGAGCCATTTCTGTCAAAATACACAATTGATGACTTTCCGCGACTTGTAAAGTTTAAAAATGATCACTTAAATACAACACCTGAGATAACTGCTGAACAGGGGAAATTACTTACTGATTATTTTGTGGCAAATGGTTTTGAAACTCAAAAAGATGGCACTCCCTGGAATCCAATATTGCGAACAGCGAAAGGTTTTGAGTATCTGATGAACAATAAAAAACCGGTTATTCGAAAAAATGATCTTCTGGCTGGGACTGTTACACCGAATCCTATTTGTGGGTCAGTAAACCAGCCATATACGGTTGGTTGGTCAATTTGGGCAGAGCTTAATACAATACCTTATCGCGAACTTGACCCTTTTACAATAACTGCAGATACTAAAAATACCCTAAGCAGATATGTATTTCCATTTTGGAGGGACAAATACATTCAGCAAAAGTGGAAAAATGATTTTGATTACCCTTTGTCAGCAAAAATAAACGACAGAATGTTCTGCTTTGGATTATGGGGGCTTGTTTCCTTAAATCCGGGAAGTGGCGGATATGATAAGATTGTAAAGGAAGGACTGGGAAGCTACATAGAGGAGATTGATAGAAACCTACTAAAATATAGCAAGTCATCCGCTAAGTACCAAAAAGAAAATATCGACACAAAGCATAGCTGGGAGGCAATGAAAGCTTCGTTAAATGGAATGTTGGCGTATACAAAAAATCTTGCCAAAATTACCAAAGATGAATTGGAAACGGAATCGGATCCTAAACGTAGAAAGGAGCTTAAACAAATGTACAGTTCTCTACAACAAGTGCCAGAAAGGCCTGCTCGTACACTGCACGAGGCAGTACAATCATTGTGGATAATGTTTATTGGTACTTGTTTAGATGCTATGGACGAAAGTATTACCATTGGTAGGTTGGATCAAATTCTTCAGCCTTATTTTGAAGCTGATATAAAAAAATTACCGCTAAACGAGCGAGAAGAATACATTGAGTATGCCATAGAACTAGTGGGAAGTTTGTTCCTGCGGTTTACAAATCATTTAATAGCTGCAGCAACAGTTGCTTCATGGCAAAACTCGGGAGCTCCTGGAGTTACTTCAATTACAGTAGGAGGGGTTACTTCTGATGGTAAAGATGCTGTTAACGATATGACATACATCGTATTAAAGGTCGCTGAGATATTATCACTAAATGACCCGGATATGGATGCTCGCTATATGGTTGGAGTTAATAGCACTGATTATATAAGGCGTGTAGCCGAATTAAATTATATCACAAATGGGACTCCATCAATTCATAACGATAAAACAATAATTGAATCCTTAACTAATCACGGATGGGATATAAGAGATGTTCGTGAGTGGGTTTCTTGCGGTTGTGTTGAACCAATTATTCATGGTAAACACTTTGCGGCCACGGGAGATCTTGACTCGAACCTTATGGTGCCATTAACAATGGCTATTTACAATGGCTATCACCCATCTGCCAAATGGGATTTCGGTCCTAAAACCGGGGAGGTGTCTGATTTTAAAACCTTTGACGAGTTTTACAATGCATTTGAGAAACAGTTTGAGTTTATTTATAAAAATGCAATGGAAGCTTCACAACAGATTTTAAAAGTTCAGCAATATTTAATGCCTGCACCCTTAAATTCTGCTATGCTTGAAAACTGTATTAAAGATGGCGTAGGTATGACACATGGTGGTGCAAAATACAATTCATCGGGAGGTGCATTTACAGCTTTGTCGGATGTTGTCGACTCTTTACTTGTGATTAAAAAGGTGATTTTTGATGATAAAAAATACTCATTTGATGAGCTCAAAGAGGCCATGGATGCAAATTTTGAGGGATTCAAAACCTTACACACATACATATCAAACAAAGTTCCCAAATTTGGATCCGGGGATGAAAGTGGTAGGATAATGGTTGATAGAGTAACAACTATGATTGCAGATTATATGCATAGCCATGATAATGGTAGGGGGGGAGTTTACTTCGCTGGATATCGTACAAATAATAATCATACTGTATACGGACGAGTATCAGGAGCTTCCGCATCCGGAAGGCTGGCTGGAAAACCTTTTACATCGGGTTTAACACCAAACCCTGCGGCATCAAATAATATCCTTGATAACTTAAATGATATAGCAAGCATAAATCCCTTAAACTGCGATAACAATTACACTTTTAATGTACGTGTTTCATTTAAGGAAAAAGATGATGAATCACATAAAC
Organism: Bacteroidota bacterium; assembly: GCA_016845105.1. Lineage (GTDB taxonomy): Bacteria > Bacteroidota > Bacteroidia > Bacteroidales > F082. The sequence goes on from JAERTF010000196.1 coordinate 23,324, forward strand.
AAAATGTTGACCATTTAGCAAATTATATACAAACCTATTTTGTTAATGGAGGAATGCAAATACAGTGTAATGTTGTTGATTCTGATACTCTTAAAGATGCAATGGCACATCCAAAGCTTTACCCTGATTTGATAGCAAGGGTTTCGGGGTATACAGGATATTACACACGTATGCAACAAGATTTACAGTTAGAAATCATTGGAAGGACTGAATTCAAGATATAGTATATATTACAGTTGGTTTCAGGTTTTAAGTATTTATGGCCTTCGTTATAAGTATACAACAGGGTGTTTTTATTCTTATTTTACGTAATTAAATAGCACAAGGATTGTAATTTTATTATCAGCTTTTCTGTTATCCATTTAATTCTATAGCATCTATAGGGCAATAAATTATAACCTGTTTAATACTATTTCCACTGATAATGACTTCTTCTTAGCTAGGTTTTGTATTGTCTCTTCTGAAATTAACTTTTCGGTTGCTTTTCTAATTTCAGAAAAAGATTCATGAATAGGACAACTACATGTTTCATCACAAGTACTAAGACCCAAGCCACATCTTGAATAAATATCTGAACCTTCAATTGAATAAATAATATCTTTAAGAGTTGTTTCATCATTATTAGGGTCAAAAAAGAAGCCGCCATTTTTTCCTTTTATTGATTCAATAAAACCACTTTTTACTAACTTCTGTAGTATTTTAGCCGTAAATGCTTGTGGAGTATTTATCTCTGTTGAAATCTCTTTGATACCCGGCCGTTTCGATGAAAAATTTTGTATCTGTATATAGATAAGACTTCTTAATGCATATTCCGTTTCTTTTTTAAACATTTGTTAAATATTAAAAAATCAAAAATACAATATTATTAGAATATAAAAAGACCTTAATGTCCTTTAAATATTTAAGTATATATTTGCAACCTAATTAATAATATCACAATGGATAAAGTAGAATTTGAAAAATTAAGTATAGGTGAAATAGTTGCGAATGATTATAGAGCCTCAACTGTATTTAAGGATGCCGGAATTGATTTTTGTTGCGGTGGAAAGCAAAGTTTAACGGATGCATGCAACGAAAAAGGATTAATTAAGGATAACTTGATTAAAGAACTTGTGCTACTCAACGACAAACCATTTGATTCGTCACGTAACTATAAAGCCTGGTCACCTGATTTTTTATGTGATTATATTGTTGTTACCCATCATACATATCTAACCGAGAAAATGCCCCAGCTGGTTTTCTATACGAATAAAATATCTGATGTTCATGGCGATCATCATCCTGAGTTAGTAAAAGTATCTAATCTATTTAATAACATATCAGATGAACTTACACAGCATCTAAAAAATGAAGAGGAGGTTTTTTTTCCTGCAATAAAGGATTTAATATCAAGCAAAAGCCCTGACTCGAAAACAATAGTCACAAACGAAATGTCACGATTGCTAACAGAACATGAGTTTGCAGGTGATGCAATGGATGAAATTAATTCTATAACAAATGGTTACAAAATACCCGAAGATGCATGCAACACTTATGTGGTTACATTTAAACTATTGCAGGAGTTCGAGGATGACTTACACACCCATGTTCATTTGGAGAATAATGTGCTTTTTCCCAAAGTCTCAGAACTATTACAGTAAATGAATAACAGAATAGTATATTATTAGAATTATTAAAAATGAATATATTGAACATACGTAGGGAAGTGATGCAAACATTAGCAACATCGATGGATGAGTTTTTATCAACCTATTTAATTCCCATTGAAAAAAATTGGCAGCCTGCCAATCTACTTCCTGAGTCTTCTTCTCAAGAGTTTTTTAGTGAAATTAAGGAAATTCAAGAATTGGCAAAAGATATGGATTATGATTTGCTAGCTGTTTTAATCGGTGATACAATTACCGAAGAAGCTCTTCCAACATATGAAGCATGGCTGATGAATATAGAAGGGATTGATCAGGAAAACAAATCTGGTTGGACGCAATGGGTAAGAGCTTGGACAGCTGAAGAGAATAGACATGGAGATTTGCTTAATAGATATTTGTATTTATCAGGACGAGTTAATATGCAGGAACTGGAAATTTCAACACAACATTTAATTAATGATGGTTTTGATTTACAGACGTCTAATGACCCCTATCGTAGTTTTGTATATACAAGTTTTCAAGAAACAGCAACTAATTTATCCCACAGACGGGTTGCGATAAATGCAAAAAAATTGGGAAATAAAAGACTAGCTAAGATATGTGGATTAATTGCCAATGATGAGTCGCGACATGCAAAAGCCTATAAAAACTTTGTTCAACGAATTTTTGAAATTGATACAAGTGAAATGATGTTGGCCTTTGAAGATATGATGAAAAAGAAAATCATTATGCCTGCACATTTTTTAAGAGAATCGGGGGGTAAAATGAGTGAGCTCTTTAGTCATTTCTCAGATGCAGCACAACGAACGAAAGTATATACAACCCATGATTATATTGATATATTGAAGTCACTAATTACCGAGTGGGATATCGAAAACATAAGTGGATTAAATAGTTCTGCTGAAAAAGCTAGAGATTATCTGATGGCATTGCCAGCTAGATTACAAAGGATTTCAGAAAGAATAAAAATTAACGAAAATAAATACAAATTTAACTGGATTTCAAGTTAATCATTTTATTGGTCTCAAAATTAGTTAAAACTATGCACTTTAGTGCATCTCGCTTTAGCTTCTAAAAATTATATCTTTGTAGGATGTCCGACTATCAAAGATCAAATGGTCATACTGTGTCAAGTTTAACCGCTCATATTGTA
>JAERTF010000197.1 GCA_016845105.1 Bacteroidota bacterium
ATAATATTCCTAGCTTCTTTTTTATTTCATAATCATTCATAAATAGACTATCGTGAGCTGAAATCTCATTTTTACAGTCTGCTTCATCTTTTCTTATATGCCAGTATTTGTTATAACTTCCACCTTTCAGACTTATAGTGATGGACTGTTTTGTATCAATAAACTCATGAGTTATTTCTGATACATGAAAATATTTGCAGCCTATGTAGCTAAAAAAATGATCAATCCTTATAGTTTCTCCAACACGGGGTAACTCAGGTAGTTCGTCAACTATAAAATATAAATATTTGTCAAAATAACTTATTGCAAAAACATATTCTACCCTATTAATGTTTAGTACTAGGTCTTGATCTCTATCGGTTATTAAATCTTTAAATATGAGCGTTGTCAAACGTTTTAGTTTTCCACTTGATATACCAGTGGCTGCACATATTTTTTTGATTGTTGGGTAAGGGGTATCTTCATTCCAAACATTATCAAATGAGAACAAATAGTTAAGTAAATCTTCGTATTCCTTACCATTGTTAACTATGCCTGTTGGATGATTCCGCAATGCGCATATAACAATGATCATTTCTTTGGTAGTAAGTTTTGAATTCATAGTGAAATATATTTTTCTCACTAATTTAAAAAGTTAATTCAAACACAACTAGACAGCATGGTCCCCAATATTATACCTCAATAAAAAAGCCCCTAAAGATCAGGGGCTTAACTGCAATTAGGTGATCCCGCCAGGACTCGAACCTGGGACCCTCTGCTTAGAAGGCAGATGCTCTATCCAGCTGAGCTACGGGACCAGTTTTAATTGGGCTGCAAAAGTATAAATTATTCTTTTATGTACAACTAATTATTCCAAACTATTTGAGTGCATCTAGCAAAACTTCAATTGGATGATATGCTGTTTTACCTGTTCCATCTTTAATTTGGTGTCGGCAAGATGTTCCTGGTGCAGTTATTAAAGTTTCAGAATCAGCAGATCTAACCGCAGGAAATAGTACTAATTCACCAACTTGCATCGACATATTGTAGTGTTCCTTTTCAAAGCCAAAAGATCCTGCCATGCCACAACACCCCGATGGGATTTCAGTAACTGAATAATTTACCGGAAAATCTAGCACAAACTTAGTTGGGCCTGTGCTTGCCAGAGCTTTCTGATGGCAATGACCATGTAGCTTTATTGTTTTGTCTTCTGTGGTAAATTGTTCCCTATTTATCCTACCGGCTTCAATCTCATGCTTGATAAATTCATCAATCATAAAAGTGTTTTTTGCAACTTCTTTGGCACTGTTTATTAAATGCTTATCAGCTAGGTCAATGTATTCATCACGAAATGTTAGAATAGCTGATGGCTCGATACCTACAAGTGGAGTATTTGAAGAAACTATATTCTTTAGTAATTCAATATTCCGATTAGCAATTTTTTTTGCCTGCTTAACAAGACCCTTTGATAGATATGTTCGTGCACTTTCAACATGCCTTGGTATAACAACCTCATACCCAAGTTTTGTAAGAAGAAGTATTGCTTTTATCCCAATCTCAGTATCATTGTATCTGGTAAATTCATCGTTAAATAAATATACCTTACCAACTTTTAATTTATTGGAAACTAATTTCTTCTTGTTTTTATGGTACCACTTATCTAATGTTGTTTTACTTAATAGCGGAAATTTTCGCTTTTCAGAGAAACCTACTGCTCTAGCTGTAAGTTTTGAAATAACAGAGTTTTGATTTATGAAATTGTAGATTGAAGGAAATATGCTACCCCACTTATTGATTTTTGAAATATTGGCGATAAGTAATGTCCTAATAGGTATCCTATTGTCATCGTAGTAATGTTGCAGAAATTCAGCCTTTAGCTTTGTGATATCAACACTTGATGGGCATTCCGACTTGCATGCCTTGCATGATAAACAAAGGTCCATTACTTCATAAATTTCCTTATGATCGAATGGATTATTTTGATCTGAGTTTGTAAGAAATTCTCTTAGTATATTTGCACGGGCTCTGGTACTTTGGTTTTCATTTCGGCTTACCATATAACTAGGGCACATTGTACCTCCCGTTAATTCGGTTTTCCTGCAAGCGGCAGTACCATTACACTTCTCAGTTGCTCTAAGTATGCCAATATCATTAGAGAAATCAAAAATGGTATCAATCTCTTTTGTTGGAATTCCAGGTTTATACCTAAGAAAAGTATTCATTTTTGGCGTATCAACAATTTTGCCAGGATTGAAAATATTGTTGGGATCCCAAGTTTGCTTTATCTTTTTAAAAAGTTCATAATTATGCTTGCCAACCATTGTAGGGATAAATTCACCTCTCAACCTGCCATCACCATGCTCACCACTTAACGATCCTCCATATTTCTTAACAAGTTTTGCACTTTCCTTTGCAATTGTGTAAAATAACTCTACATCATTCTTGTCTTTCAAATTTAGAATGGGCCTTAGATGCAATTCTCCGGTTGCTATGTGAGCATAGTAAACACAACTTTTATTGTATTTTTTAAGAACCTCATCAAATTCAGCAATGTAATCAGGAAGTAACTCAGGTTTAACTGCAGTATCTTCTATAACAGGTACCGGTTTTTCGTCACCTACCATATTGTTTAGTATTCCTAGTCCGGCTTTCCTGAGTTCCCATACTTTCTTTATGTCAGATCCTGAAATTATCGGAAAATGAAAGCCATACCCCGAATCTTTCAATTCATTCTCCAAATTGGATGCCTTTGTTTTTATGGTCTCAACATTATCTTCAGCAAATTCCACTATTAAAATTGCACCTGGTTTTCCAACAACAAAAAACCTGTTTTTATCTTGAGCAATATTCTTTTTCGTAAGTTCAAGGATAGTTTCATCCATTAGCTCAATTGCAACAGGCTTGTGTTTTAGGGCAATTATATTTGCTTTTAGTGCATCACCAACACTATCTAGATGAACACATACAAGTGCTTTTTCGGGAGGAGGTAATGGTACCAAATTAAGTACTATGGCTGTAGTAAATGCAAGTGTACCTTCTGAACCAGCAAGTAAACTTGAGAAGTTAAATTCATCACCACCAATAGTAAACGGCTGCATGTTCAATAGAAGATCCAATGCATATCCAGTATTTCTGCGGGGTAATGAATTATCAGGAAACTGGCTTACTATTTCATCTTGATTTTTTTTATTGGATAGTATCTCATTTGTTACAGAATAAATATTTCCTTCAAGTGATTGTAACTTTGTCTTCTTTTTGAATTCAATTGGATTAACCTTTTCAAATATAGCTTCACTTCCATCACTTAACACTGTTTCAATCGAAAGAGTATGGTCTCGGGTACTACCATAGATTAATGAATGTGAGCCACATGCATTATTTCCAACCATTCCACCAAGCATGCATCGATTGGATGTGGATGTCTCTGGACCAAAAAATAATCCCTTATCTTTTAACACCATATTTAGCTCATCAAGAATTACTCCTGGTTCAACCTTGGCCCACATCTCCTCCTCATTTATTTCCAGGATTTTTGTCATGTGCTTTGATACATCAGCAACTATTCCATTACCTACAACTTGTCCTGCCAATGAAGTTCCAGCTGTTCGTGGAATAATGGATGTATTGTTGGATTTTGCAAACCCAATTAATTGTATAATATCTTCCTTTGTTTTTGGGTACACAACTGCAGCAGGTAATTCACGGTACGCCGATGCATCAGTTGCATATATCAAACGTATACTCTTATCTGTCATAATCTCACCATCAAATGAGGGCATAAGAGATTTAAGATTGTTTTGTATGGATTTATTATTCATTTTTACTAATTCTTACGATAATTTGTGCTTTCAAATATAGAATCAGCTGATTTTGCAATAAAACCAGGATATAACTTCCCATTTTTATCTTTATAACGTTTTGCAAATTCATAGTAACAACTAGGTATATCGAAAGTACCTTCGTTAAATTCCACGGGGATAGTTCCTGCAACTACAGAAGATTGTTCGAGTAAACTTGTGGGAGAACCTTTGATAACACCACCTGAGGTATTCATTTTGAAGTTATTTTTCTCCAAAAAACCAATCACTTTATTCATTGAATCTAGTTGTTTTAGTGCATTGATATTAACCGTAAAGTGGTTTGCTCTAAACCCAAAAACATATAACCAGGATGCGTATTCCGATTCTTGACGTAATTTTTCATAGGTAGCGTAATATGGTTTGTCCCAAACACGTCCTTTTAGTATTAAATGAGGGCTATATAGTAATTCGCTTGGAATTTGGTCGATTAATCCAAGCACTGTTTCCCTTAAAAATTGGCTCATTTCCTCAAGTTTTAATTCACTGATAAATACCCTAGGAGCATCATTAAAACCTGTTAACTCAAAATGTTTTGCATAAAGCTTTTTTTGCTTAAAATGATAATCTCCCTTAAACTCATAACCGGCATCTACAAATTGTTGAGCCAATACATCTATATTTACTCGTGGATCATTAAAAGTACGAAAGGCAATATGGTCATTTACAACTTCTTCGCCTAAATCTATAAAGAGTTCGTATATTTTTCTTACTAGAGGATTTTGGTTTTGGTAGTCTTGCCAAATTGGTTCAAATATTTTATGTGCTTTGTACATAGTAGTTAAAAAAATAAGTTAAACAGGAATGAACTTTCCATTCCAATATGATTAATTGTATTTTCTGTTCTTTTTAGTATTTCATTCAATGCATATGGGTTATGATGGCTATTTACAATCGTATTTTGTATGAAGTTAATTGATTCTTTTGGAATGTTTTTTGAATCTAATCGCAAATCAACAATAATTCCTTTTTTTACTTCAAACCAAGCGGTGGTTTCTTCTCCTTTGAATGAAATTGATTTATTATAATTATAAGTTGGTGAATAGCCATAGGTCCATTCCGAAGTATTGTATTTATTTTTTACCAACTGCTCAATTTCTTTAATCTCTTCGTTAGAAAATATTGAAGATTGGCTTATGTTGAAATATCTATACAGAAATTGTTTTAACTGATCCTGGAAATCATTAATTGATTGAATTTGAGGCATTAACTCTATCAGGTTGATGATGTTTGCTCTAACTGATTTGATTGATTTATCTTCCACATTTGCACCGCTAGGCCGTATACTGTCTTCCAGATTGTTTAAATTGCTATTAAATAAAAGAGTTCCATGGTGTACAACTCTGTTTTTAAAAATGTGAGCTGCATTTCCTGATATTTTTTTTCCATTAACTCCTAAGTTAGTCTTCCCAAGGAAACTAGCATGGATTCCAAACTTAACTAAGAACTCGATTATTGGATCCGTAAACTTCTGAAAATCAATCGAACGCTCCTTGTTTTCAACGGTGGAAATAATACTATAATTTAGGTTTCCACCATCATGAAAAACAGTGCCACCTCCCGAAAGTCTTCTAATAACAGGGATATTATTTTCCCATGTAAACCTTTGATTTACTTCTGCAATGGTATTTTGATGTTTACCAACTACAACAGATGGGTTATTTATCCACAACATAAGGATATCTTCCGATCTACTCTTTAGGGCCACTTCTTCTGCGGCAATATTAAAATACGGATCTATGCTTTGTTTGTCAATGTAAATCATTGGCTATTTCGTGTAGTATTTAGATAGGTATCTACTAGTTTAACACACTCTTTTGCTTCCTTAACATCATGAACCCGCAATATATTTGCACCATTTAGTAATGCAATGGTATTTAAACTTGTAGTACCATTTAGTGCATTTTGAGGTACTGTTCCTAGTACCTTGTTAATCATAGATTTTCTCGAAATACCTGCAAGAATAGGAAGCCTGTTAACCCTTGTACTTTCCAAGTCTGCAAGTAGTTTATAGTTGCTTTCAAGTGTTTTTCCAAATCCAAATCCAGGATCAAGAATTACTTCTGAGATACCAGAAGCATGAATTTTGTCTAACTGAACATTGAAAAAACTCTTTACTTTATCGGTAACATTCTTTTCTATGGGTGAAACTTGCATAGTTTGGGGTGTTCCATTAATATGCATAAGAATATATGGTACTCCAAGAGAGGCAATGGTTTCAAACATTAGTTCGTCCATTGTTCCTCCTGATATATCGTTAACTATATGGGCACCCATGTTCACTGCCTCTTTGGCAACTCTCGACCTGAATGTGTCAATTGATATTATGGTGTTTGGAAATTGCTTTATCAATGAGGCAAGCGGATTTAATAACCTTTCTAACTCCAGATCACAGTTTACCTCAATGGCACCTGGTCTTGTGGATACAGCTCCTATATCCAATATATCAGCACCCTCATCTAGCATTCTTTCGGCTTTCCGAACAATATCATCATTCGAAAGATACATACCCCCATCATAAAATGAATCGGGAGTAATATTGAGAATTCCCATTATTAATGGGCTGCTAAAATCGATTATCCTATTATTATCAATTCTAATGCTTTTAATATCGGTAAAAGCAGTACTTTTATTGCCCATTTTTATTTAAAATTTGGAAATAATTAGCAAAGTTAAAATTTAAACTCATTGTAGGGTATGAATAAGAAAACAGCCAATCAATTTGAAGAAGTAATAGCCTACTGTCGTGATATTTTTGAAGTAAAGCAAAAGGATTATGGTACGGCCTGGCGTATTCTTCGTTTAAGCAGTTTGACTGATCAGATATATATTAAAGCTAATAGAATTAGAAGTTTACAAATAAAGGATAAACATTTGGTTGATGAAGGTATTATTCCTGAATTTGTGGGTATCGTTAATTATTCTGTAATGGCTTTAATACAATTGGAAATGGGAATCGCAGAATCTGCTGATTTGAATGCAGACGATTCGATAAATCTATATACCAATAAACTTACGGAAGCTCGTGATTTAATGTTAAGTAAAAATCATGATTACGACGAAGCCTGGAGAAATATGAGAGTGTCCTCATTTACAGATATCATTTTAATGAAGTTGTTAAGAATTAAGCAAATTGAAGACAACAAAGGACAAACAATTGTTTCAGAGGGACTTGATGCAAATTATCAAGATATAATTAACTATTCGTTATTTGCTTTAATTAAACTGTTAGTAGAAAAAGAAGATGCTTAGAAAAAAAATAGTTGAACCAATATTTGTAAAAGTAATTAGAATAATTACTGGCTTAGTTTTTATTTTCTCATCGGTTGTAAAGGGAATTGATCCCCTTGGTACCGATTACAGAGTTATTGATTACTTAGAAGCGTATGGCTGGTACTTTCTTATGGATTATACCATGGCCTTGTCCATATTATTGATCAGTGCTGAGTTTTTACTGGGTGTAGCGCTATTACTAAAACTCAAATCTCGACTCGCAGCTTTGGGTGTACTATTAATTATGATATTTTTTACGGTTGTTACTTATTTTGATGCAATGTATGAGCTTGTGCCTGATTGCGGTTGCTTTGGAGATGCAGTAAAACTTACAAACTGGGAAACATTCTATAAAAATATTTTACTCCTTATTTTTGCAATTATTATATTCTTATATCGCAACAAAATTTCAGTTCGAATACAACCATGGTTACAATTTACAGTACTATTAATAGTTTTGGCTGGGTTTGGCTGGTTCATGGCATATAATATAAACCATTTGCCCGTTGTTGATTTTAGAGATTGGAAAGTTGGTAATGATATGAAAAGTTCTGGAAAAGAAACTGTTGTTAATTACCTTGCATATAAGAATAAGAACACTGGTGAGATTGTAGAATACATATCTCCAAATTATCCATGGAACGATTCTGTGTGGATGTCGGAATGGGAATTCCTAAATCAGCGTATTGATGATTCGCAACTTCGCCTAAAACATGGTTTAATAATTGAAGATAATCAAGGTAATAACTTAACTGAAGAAATTATTGAAAACCCTGGATATCAAATTATTCTCACATCCTATGACATTGATAATGCTCCTGCATCAGCAATGATGCATGCCGGAGAATTATATGTTCAGTTACAAAATACAGATGCAAGTTTTACGATGTTAACCCGAGATGATGTTGATGCGTACAGGGATGATTACGGAATTGAATATGATGTATACTCTGCTGATGATATTGAGTTAAAAGCTATGATTAGATCTAATCCTGGGTTAATAATACTAAAAGATGGTGTAGTATTGGATAAATGGCATTATAACGATTTCCCTGATTTTGATGAAGTTAATGAGCTAGTATCTAAATGATAAAATTTATTGCCAAACGCTTGTTTTATGGCTTGCTGGTTTTGTGGGGAGTAGTTACTGTTATTTTCTTTCTCTTTAACATATTACCAGGCGACCCAGCCAGGATGTTACTGGGACAACGATCGGATATTTCTTCGGTTGAAGCAATAACTAAGGAGTTGGGACTTGATAAACCAATTGCTATTCAGTATTTTAACTTTTTAAATGATCTTTCACCATTGTCATTTCATAATTTCACCGATAGAAATAGTTATTGGTATTTTGATGAAATTGATTATGGTAAATCCGTTAAACTCATCCCAATCTCAAATAGTTGGATAATATTTAAAGCTCCCTACTTAAGAACATCATATCAAAGCAAGCGTCAGGTAAGTGCAATAATTGCCGAAGCTTTTCCTAAAACATTGCTTTTGGCGTCATCATCCATCATTATTGCCATGATAATTGGTATATTACTTGGGATTCCGTCTGCCTTATTTAAAGATAGTATACTGGATCGATCTTTACTAGTCTTTTCTTCATTCGGAATGTCAATTCCATCCTTTTTTGCAGCAATAATAATGGCATGGCTTTTTGCTTTTGTTTTGGCAGATTATACCGGACTACAAATGTTTGGAAGTCTGTACTCTGTTGACAATTACACTGGTGAAAAATATCTTGATCTTAAAAATTTGATTTTGCCCGCAATTACACTGGGTATTAGGCCCCTTGCCATTGTGGTTAGTCTAACTAGAAGTTCATTACTTGATGCTCTTTCCCAGGATTTTATTCGTACAGCAAAAGCAAAGGGACTGAGTAATTATAACGTTGTAATTACTCACGGATTGAGAAATGCTCTTAATCCTGTTATCACAGCTATCACAGGATGGTTCGCTTCTTTAATGGCTGGTGCTGTATTTGTGGAGTATGTTTTCGATTGGAAGGGAATTGGCGTTGTTATTGTTGATGCTCTCGAAAAATATGACTTACCTGTGATAATGGGATCTGTTCTATTTATATCAGTTGTTCTGATTATAGTAAATATATTTGTTGATATAATTTATGCAGCTCTCGATCCAAGGGTTAGGTTAAGTTAAAAAAAGGTGAGTGCTACTAACTACACTCACCTTGCCATTTTTTGATTATATATCAAAATTACAACTGGGGTCCGGCTGCAACTAAGTGTTTACCTTCTTCATTATCAGTATATTGCTCAAAATTTTCGATAAATAGTTTAGCAAGATCTCTTGCTTTTTTATCCCATTCCTTTGGATCTGAATATGTATCACGAGGATCAAGAATATTAGGATCAACACCCGGTAGTTCTGTTGGTACTTCAAGATTGAAAATAGGAATTGTTTTAGTTTCACAATTTTCAATAGAACAATCTAGGATAGCATCAATTATCCCACGTGTATCTTTTATTGAGATTCGTTTACCTGTACCATTCCAACCCGTATTTACTATATATGCTTCAGCATTATTAGCTTCCATCTTTTTAACTAACTCTTGTCCGTATTTTGTAGGATGTAGTGTTAAAAACGCAGCTCCAAAACATGCAGAGAATGTTGGCCGGGGAGTAGTTACTCCTAATTCGGTCCCAGCTAATTTCGCTGTAAAACCTGAAAGAAAATGATATTTAGTTTGTTCAGGAGTAAGTTTTGCGATTGGTGGCATCACACCAAAAGCATCTGCAGTAAGGAATATCACTTTTGTTGCGGGGCCGGCTTTTGAAACAGGCTTAACTATATTTTCGATGTGATAAATTGGATACGACACTCTTGTATTCTGAGTAACTGAACCATCATTAAAGTCTATCTTACCATCACTATCAAGACTTACGTTTTCCAATAATGCGTCTCTTTTTATTGCATTGTATATATCAGGTTCACTTTCTTTGTCGAGGTTAATGGTTTTCGCATAACACCCACCTTCAAAATTGAAAATACCATCATCATCCCATCCATGCTCATCATCTCCAATCAATGCTCTTTTAGGATCCGTTGACAAAGTAGTTTTTCCGGTACCTGAGAGACCAAAGAAAATAGCTGTATCGCCTTCTGTTCCAACATTTGCTGAGCAATGCATTGCTGCCATCCCTTTTAGAGGTAGGTAGTAATTCATTATTGAAAAGATACCTTTTTTCATTTCACCACCATACCATGTTCCACCTACAACAGCTTTACCTTCTGTAAGATTAAAAGCAGCGAAGTTTTCTGAATTGAATGGAACTCCATCAGCGCGATTCATAGATCCCCAATTCGGATTGGTAGTTTTAGCTGCATTAAGCATCACAAAGTCAGGTTTGAACCCTTCCAATTCATCTTCGGATGGCCTGATAAACATATTTTTAACGAAGTGGGCTTGCCATGCAACCTCCATTATAAAACGAACCTTTAGTCTTGAATCAGGATTTGCTCCGGCAAAGCAATCAATAACATATAGTTTTTTACCAGTTAACTCATCTGCACCAAGTTTGTAAAGTTTTGCCCATGTTTTGCTATCAATTGGTTTATTGTCAGATGACTTAGCTTGTTTGGCCCACCAAACAGTGTCTTTAGTTTTATCATCCAAAACAATGTATTTGTCTTTGGGTGACCTTCCGGTAAACTTACCAGTCATAACATTCACAGCACCAAGCTCACTTAGCTGCCCCTTCTCATAACCTTCTAGTTTTGGGTTCATCTCATCCTCAAATAGCTTTTCATAGGATGGGTTGTAAATAAGTTCTTTAACATCAGTAATGCCGTATCCGGCGAGATCAGTTTTGATCTGGTTTAAATCAATGGCCATAATAAATATTTTTGGATTACATATCACTAATTAAAGTGGTGCAAATTACTAAATAATACTATAAAACATAAAAAAAGCCACCCAAAATTTATTGAGTGGCTTAATTTATATGCAATTATAAATTACTTGTTTTTACGCTTCCAACTACGTTTGTTAACTATCGTAGCTTGTGCTGCCGCTAAACGAGCAATTGGTACACGATATGGGGAGCAGCTTACATAATGTAAACCTGCACGGTGACAAAACTCAATAGAGCTAGGCTCACCACCATGCTCACCACATATTCCAAGTTTAATTTTCTTGCGAGTTTTACGTCCTTTTTTAACAGCCATTTCAACAAGTTGTCCAACACCTTCTTGGTCCAGAACCTGGAATGGATCATCCTTAAGGATTCCCTTTTCAATGTAAATTGGAAGAAATTTACCTGCATCATCCCGTGAATAACCAAATGTCATTTGAGTAAGATCATTGGTTCCAAATGAGAAGAATTCTGCAGATTCAGCAACCTTGTCTGCTGTTAAGGCAGCTCTTGGAATCTCAATCATAGTTCCAACCATATGGTCTATTTTCTCACCGCGTTCATCAAATACTTTAGCAATAGTAGTTCTTACTATTTCTTCCTGCATTTTCATCTCAGCCAATGTTCCGGTTAGAGGAATCATTATTTCTGGATATGACTGTATTTTACGTTTTTTAAGATTAAGAGCCGCTTCAATAATAGCTCGGCTTTGCATTTCTGTTATTTCGGGATATGTATTTCCCAATCGACATCCGCGATGTCCTAACATTGGATTAAATTCACTTAAATCCTCAACTTTATCTTTTACTTCTTGCAATGAAATACCCATTATTTTGGCCATTTCTTTTTGTCCTTTTTCGTCGTGAGGAACAAATTCGTGAAGTGGAGGATCAAGCAACCTTACAGTTACAGGAAGATCTTTCATGGCTTCGAAAATACCTTCGAAATCTTCACGCTGTATTGGAAGTAGTTTGGCAAGTGCTTCTTTTCTTCCTTCAACACCATCCGCAAGAATCATTTCGCGCATAGCAGTAATTTTATCATCACCAAAAAACATGTGCTCAGTTCTGCATAGTCCAATTCCTTGGGCTCCAAAATCACGAGCTACTTGTGCATCAAATGGAGTGTCGGCATTTGTTCTAACATAAAGCTTTGCTTTTTTGTCGCTCAACTTCATTAATTTGCCAAAGTCACCACTTAATTCAGGTTCTACTGTTGCTATTCTTCCATCATAAACTTCACCTGTTGAACCATTTAATGAGATAAAATCACCTTCTTTATAGATTTTATCATCCATCTTAAGTGTTCTTTCCTTGTAATTTACTTTAATGCTTCCGGCTCCACTTACACAACATTTTCCCATTCCTCTGGCTACAACAGCGGCATGCGAAGTCATACCACCACGAGCTGTAAGGATACCTTCTGCTGAATTCATACCAGCAAGATCTTCTGGTGAAGTTTCAATACGAACAAGAATTATATTTTTACCTTCTTCGGCCCATTTTTCAGCATCGTCAGCATGGAAAACAACTTGACCTGTAGCTGCACCTGGTGAAGCAGGTAAACCTTTTGACATCACTTTAGCATCGCTAATAGCTTTTTCGTCAAATACAGGATGTAGTAGTTCGTCAAGTTTTTCTGGATCAACACGCATTATTGCTTCTTCCTTGTTGATCATCTTTTCTTTTAGCATATCCATGGCAATTTTTACCATAGCAGCACCTGTTCTTTTTCCATTACGAGTTTGGAGTAACCAAAGACGTCCATTCTCAACTGTAAACTCAATATCTTGCATATCACGATAGTGATTCTCAAGTTTATTTTGAGTATCAAACAGTTCTTTATACATTATTGGCATGGCCTCTTCAAGCGAAGGAAATTTGGCAGCACGATCTTCTTCACTTACTTGAGCAAGTTTAGCCCAACGAATTGAACCTTCTTTTGTAATTTGCTGTGGAGTACGAATACCTGCTACAACATCTTCTCCCTGAGCATCAATTAAGTATTCACCATTAAATAAATTTTCACCTGTACCAGCATCACGAGTAAAGGCAACTCCAGTTGCTGAGTTCAGTCCCATGTTTCCAAATACCATAGCTTGAACATTAACAGCTGTTCCCCATTCATCTGGAATTTTTTCCATTTTGCGATATAGGATAGCTCTTTCATTCATCCAGCTATCAAATACTGAAGTAACAGAACCCCATAGTTGTTCCCATGGATTAACTGGAAAATCATGTCCAGTTTGTTTTTTAACAGCTACTTTAAATCTTGTAACCATTTCCTTAAGGTCGTCTACTGATAAATCATTATCAAGCTCAACACCTTTTTCTTCCTTCATGTTATCGATAATCTCTTCAAATGGATCTGGATCTTCTTTTGATTCAGGTTTCATTCCAAGTACAACATCACCATACATTTGTACGAAACGACGATATGAATCCCAAGCAAATCTTGCATTGCCAGATTTTTTTGCAATTCCTTCCACTGCATCATCGTTAAGTCCAAGATTCAGAACTGTGTCCATCATTCCTGGCATAGAGGCTCTTGCACCAGATCGAACAGAAACTAACAATGGATTATTCTTGTCGCCAAATTTGGTTCCCATAATAGTTTCTAATTCAGCAACAGCGTCTTCTACTTCTTTTTTGATGGCTTCAACTACAGCATCTTTACCTTTTTCATTATATAAAGTGCAAACTTCAGTTGTAATAGTAAATCCAGGAGGCACTGGAACTCCAATTAAATTCATTTCACAAAGGTTTGCACCTTTACCTCCGAGTAAGTTTTTCATTGTGGCATTACCTTCAGCCTTACCATCGCCAAAAGTATAAACATGCTTTCTTTTTGCCATTATACAATATTTAGTTTATGTTACGTTCTAAAAATAAGGATGCAAAGGTAATCAAAAAAGGTTTTTATTATTCATAGATGCATGGAATAATTTAATATTTCTAATAGCAAACGATTGCGATAATTACTTTGGTTATAAATCTAATAAATAATGTGTTATGATATTATTCCTAAAATCGATGAGCACATTTAGCTTACAATCCTGTTAATGGTATAAACAGGCGTGAATAAGTAATTTTGATGTATTTTCCAGATAAAGAAATTATATTATTTGGAATCAAAATCAATTACGATTTTCTTTAAAAAAAACCATTGTTGTCCGGTAAAACCGGTATTTGATTTGTTTTCAAATTTAACTAATTGAAACATAGTATCAATATTTTCTTATTTCAAAAGTAAGCCCCCTGTATTTCTGGGAATAAGGAATTCTCATATTTCTTCTTATTTTCTT
>JAERTF010000198.1 GCA_016845105.1 Bacteroidota bacterium
AATTATTAGATTTGCATAACATATAACATTGACGAAATTACATATATAATTAATTATAATTCAAAACTAAAACAATGAAAAAACTTCTATTCACATTTTTTGTAATCACTATTTCGGCTACTACCTTGTTTTCACAAGTAGACAGAGAATTGGTTCTGGTTGAAATTGGTACTGGTGTAACTTGTCCATATTGCCCAGGTGCAGCAATGGCATTACATGATCTATACACAAATGGTGACCCTGTTGCAGGTATTGAATATCATCAATATAATGGAGGAGCACCTTTTAATACACCCGAAGCAACAATCAGGACTAGTTATTATGGAATTTCAGGATATCCAACTGCTCAATTTGATGGGGAGTATGACGAATATGTAGGAGGAAGTAATAACACATCATTATATAGTTCGTATTTACCAAAGGTTACTTCACGAATGGCCATTCAAACAAATTTTATGGTTGAAATTTTTGGAGATAATACTGGGAACAACTATAATACTATAGTTAGAGTTACAAAAGTAGGAACTTATGCTGGTACAAATTTAAAGGTTCATTTTGCACTTACTGAAACAAACATTCCATACAACTGGCTTGGTCAAACAACTGTTGACTATTGCGACAGATTAATGGTTCCGGATGGGAATGGAACAGCTGTTTCTTTTGCAAGTGGTAACGAAGTTGATGTAAACCTTTCATTCACATTTAATTCTAGCTGGGTTGATACAGAATGTGAGCTTATCGCATGGGTTCAAGATGATGATAACAAATATGTACTTCATTCTGCTAGTGTTATGTTATTAGACCTAATACCAGACGTTGCAAATGCCAACTTCACTTCCAGCTCAAATACAACTTGTGAAGGAACTTCCGTTCAATTTACTGATCTTTCAACAGGAGCAATAAATACTTGGAACTGGACATTTGAAGGCGGTGACCCAGCCACTTCAACAGATCAAAACCCAATTGTTACTTATAATACTCAAGGTGATTATGATGTAACTTTATATGTAAGTGATGGCCCAACAAACAGCACTCTTACCGAACCTGATATGATCGAGGCAATTGTACCTCCAGTTCAGCCAAATACACCTGTAGGCGAAACAGATGCATGTGCTAGTAGTACCTATACCTATACAACTGATGCAGTTCCATATGCCGATTCATACACATGGGTTCTTTCACCTTCTGAGGCAGGAACTCTAACTCCAAACGGAACAGAAGCTACTTTTGAATCTGACAATACCTGGGTTGGCGCCTATACAATTACTGTAAGAGCCGATAATAGTTGCGGAAATGGAACCATGTCAACACCTATTAACTGTAACCTTAACATAACTCCGGCCCCATTTATGTTATCTGATGGCGGTGGTATGTGTGAAGGAAGCACAGGAATCGAAATTACACAAGAAGGTTCTGAAACCGGCATTAATTACGACTTATATCGCGATGGAACATTCACAAGTACAACTATGGCTGGTACAGGTAACGCATTAAGCTTTGGAAACCAAACAGAAGAAGGAACTTATACCGTTATGGGATATGCTGCAATTTGTGACTTGCAAATGTATGGTACTCCTTGGTTATATATCCTTGAAATCCCATCTCAGCCAACTAACCCTGATGGTCCAACCGTAGCTTGTAGTAATTCAACTACAAATTATTCTGTATCAACAATTGATTATGCAGATACAACATATTGGGAACTAAGTCCTGCTGATGCAGGTACTGTAATTGGTGGATATTTTGAGGCTGATATTGAATGGGATGTAGACTTCTCAGGAGCAGCAACATTAACAGCACAAGGAGTTAATGACTGTGGAGAAGGTCCAGTATCTGATGCTACGGAAATTGTAGTTGAAGGAACTCCTACTCCTCAAATATCTGGTTTAACACTAGTTTGTAACGATGAACAAGCTGATTATTCAGTTGATGAAGTTGCCGGAAACACTTATGTATGGCAAGTTGCTGGTGGAGAAATAGTTGCCGGAGCCGGAACAAGTACTATTTCAGTGCTTTGGGGTAATCCAGGTAATGGAAAAGTATCCATGACCGAAACCTCAGCAAATGATTGTGAAGGAGCATCTGGTGATTATGATGTAGTAATTGATGACTGTATCGGAATTGATGAATCAATCTCCAATGATGGTGTATCTATTTATCCTAACCCGGCCACTAACAATATCGAAATAGCATTTAATGAAGAAACTGGCACTAAATATACACTAGTTGTATATAATAGTATTGGTCAGGTTATGACTGAAACAACTGGTATTGTTTATAGTAAAACTCAAAAGGTAAGTCTTGATATTAGCAAATATCAGGGAGGAGTTTATATTGTAAATATTAGATCTGACAAAGGACTAAATGTTCGTTCAACGTTTGAAAAAACCAGATAAAAATCAAGTAAAAACAGATAAAAAGCCAACTCTTAACGGGGTTGGCTTTTTTTTTGAGTAGCACTTAGCCTTTTAACCACCCATAGTTTATCATTGTTCTGCATACAAAGCTGTATTTTTGCCGCATTAATTAATTTCTACCACAATGGGCTATAAACGAATATCAATTAAAATACCTACAGGCTATGATGAAGATAGACTGCGAAAAAAGATAAAGTGGTTTGTTAATGTTTCTGATTTCACTTATGTAATTGAAAGTAAAAGTCTGGACGCAAGAAACAAAAGCAACATACATTGGGAGATGCGCATACTAGTTTCATCTGATGCCTTTAAACAAGAGAAGCCCGATTCAAAACCTGACATTGATATTCCATATCAAAAGAGAGAAGAAAAAATTGTTGTTGTTGGAAGTGGTCCGGCTGGTTTTTTTTCAGCATTTGTATTGCAAAAAGCAGGGTTTAATGTAACTTTAATTGAAAGAGGTACAGATGTTAATACAAGAACCAAGGATATTGACTCCTTTGAAACCACAGGAGACTTTACTACAAATAGCAATTATTCTTTTGGAGAAGGTGGAGCAGGTACTTTTTCGGATGGGAAATTAACATCCAGAAGTAAAAAAATAACAGCAGAAAAAAAGTTTATTCTTGAGAGCTACGTATCAGCAGGTGCTCCAGAAGAAATTAAATATATGACTCACCCACATGTGGGAAGCGATAACCTTAAAATAATTGTTAAAAATTTAAGGTTGCAGTTTGAAGAACTTGGAGGTGTATATATGTTCGAAACCACAATGACGGATATCATTATCACCAATGGGAAAGTTGCCAAAATTGTTACCAACAAAGGTGATATCGACGCCCATTATACGATTATTGCCCCAGGACATTCAGCATTCGATACCTACAGATTATTAATTGATAAAGGTGTAAACTTCCACACTAAGAATTTTGCACTTGGAAGTCGAATGGAGCACCATCAAGAGATTATTAACTTAGCTCAATGGGGCAAAAAGAGTATTCCAGGAGTTAAAGCTGCTGAATATCGTCTAACATCAAAAGGCCATAATAGAGAACAGGTTTATAGTTTCTGCATGTGCCCAGGAGGCATAATTGTTCCTGCGGCTGCAACAGCAAATACAAATATTGTAAATGGGATGAGCAAGTATTTACGTAATAATGAGTTTGCCAATGCAGCATGTGTTGCCACGGTTAATATTAGCAAGCTACTTAAGCGAGAGGTAACTGCCATTGAAACCCTTGATTGGATGGAGACTATGGAAAATAGTTTTTTCGATTTCTCGAGGAGTTATAAAGCACCCTTTTGCAGTATAAAAAGCTTCGTTGGCAAGAAAATGATTAGTGGTGATACAAGTACAAGTTACCCCTTGGGTATTATTGAAACTCCATTGTGGGAACTACTACCAACACCTGTTGAGTCAGCAATGAGAGAAGGCCTTAAAGATTTCATCAGAAAAATGAAAGGTTTTGATACTGGAAACATTATGGGATTGGAGAGTAAAACATCAGCCCCAATTCAAGTTAATCGTGATAGAAATGGTCTGTGTGAAGGGTTTGAAAACTTATATGTAATTGGAGAAGGTAGTGGATATGCTGGTGGAATTATATCAAGTGCTGCCGATGGTGTAAAATCTGCGCAAAGCATAATTAAAGGATAATTGAATTAGTTTAATAACCAAATACGAACTGTAAACAATAACACGTTTATAATTGTATATGTAAATCATTAATTATATTTAATAGTACTATTTTTGTGAATTTAAATAATATGAAAAATACATACCTTTTAATAATTACGTTGCTGGCTTTTGCATTTACCTCTTGTAGCATTCTTAAAGGCAATAAAGGACATAACCCTGAAGAAGCAATGAAAGCGAATGCATATGCAATGGCAAACACTCAATGCGAATATCAACTTCTTCAGATAGAATATGTAAAGAATAAGTCTGATTTAAAGTTAAAAATAAAACTCGAAAATAAAAGAAGTGATGTAACTACACTGAAGGAGAAGTTTTTTAATTACTACTCAGAAACCCCCGCTCTATATAAAGAATTTCAAAAAATGACGAGATCGGTGTCAGTTGATTTATCCACATGCCAGAAAATAATTGCAATTGAGGATGCACGTAAAGAAGCTGAAGAAAATGCCAAAAAGGATAATGGCGAGAAAAAATAGTGATCCGCTTTTAGTTACTACAGATATTTAATCCAGATTAAAATTTAACTATTCTAGTAAAGAATTTTTTCTATTCTTATTTCGTTGTACTCAAAATAAAACAATGAAAAGAGAATCAAATATAGTGTTGGCAGAAAGTCTCTTATCAAAAGATAATTAGATAAGTAATTACATTCTAAACTGTTTTTCTATATCTTAAAATAGAAAAACTAAATAATATAATTGCAAAACCCCCAAGTATAATAAAGTCGTTTTTAATATCAATAAACCCTGATCCCTTTAGCATAATCATTCGATTCATTTTTATAAAATATGAAACGGGGTTAGCATGGTTAATTATTTGAGCCCAATTGGGCATACTCTCGATTGGTGTAAATAACCCACTCATTAGAATAAAAATTACCAAGAAAAACCATGAAATAAACATTGCTTGCTGCATTGTATTTGTAAGTGTTGATATCACAAGTCCTATGGACAGAATCCCGACTAAATATACTGATGCCACAGTAAACAACAGAACAATACTTCCCATAACCGGTATGTTAAAAACAAAATAAGCCAATAACAATCCTATTGCAAGATCAATATTTGCAATTAACCAAAATGGAATTAGCTTACCAGCAATAAATTGATACTTTTTTATGGGCGTAACATTAATTTGCTCAATTGTGCCGATTTCTTTTTCCTTAACAAGGTTCATGCTACCTAAAAACATACCAATTACTGTAACAAGTAAAACTAGTATGCCCGGTACCATATAGGTTATATAGTCGAGCTCAGGATTATACCAAAACAGTGAATCAATTTCAATTGGCATCCCCAGTTGTTGTGAAGGGTTTTGCTCAATTATTATGTTTTTGTTAAAGTCACCTATAATTGATTGAGCATATGCTACCATCATACTTGCTGCACTTCCATTAATTGCATCAGTGATAATCTGAATTTCAGCTTCTTTTTCAACCATAAGCCTTCGTTCAAAATTTGGTTCAATAACTATCAACTGATCAGCTTTGCCATTTTTAATAAGTTGCTGCGCTGATTCAAAATTGTTAGCATAACCATTAAAATTATAAAATGACGACCCTGAAAATTTATTAATTAAATCGCGAGAGGTACTGGTATAATCATTATCCAGAGCTATTAAATCAACATTCTTAATCTCAAAAGTAGCTGTATAAGACAATATTAATAGCTGTACAATTGGGATAACAAATATTATGGGAAGCATAGTTTTGTCCCTAAATATCTGAATAAATTCTTTTTGTAATATGTATAATAGTGTCTTCAAACTATTCTAAACGTATTTTAAATTTCTTAACACTCATCCCAAT
>JAERTF010000199.1 GCA_016845105.1 Bacteroidota bacterium
CCTATGTCACCGGATTTAAATATACTGAATCCTATTTATATGTAATAGATAACTATACTGTCCCCTGATCTTCAAAAGATTCTCGCTTGTGGACCGCGATTAAATAGGCTGCGTAAAGCAGCCCATATTTAATGATATCTATACTTGCTGTACCGAATTTTCCTCCGTGCCGTCTTGATTTATCCAGGGTTATAATATCGGGATCTGTATGCAGAGTTACAGATAGATATACCAAAACAGCCATTCAACTTAAATCTTAGGTAGTGTCAAAAATTTTATGAAAACAGAAGATTAATATGAAAATTATTATCATTCCCTTTTTAACATCGTTTGATCACCGAATAGATCTATCAAGGTCATGTCCTGCAAGCAGATGCTTCGCAACCTTGACAGACCTATTCGGTGATCAGGGGTAAAAATCAAAGGGAAAGATAATTATTTAGTCTTCGTCAGTAATGACGGAAACAGTTCATTGACAATTTGGTTAGAAGATTAAGCAGCTGCTTGTTCGATGAGTGTAATCCATTTTTCAGGTAACAAGGAAGTGTTTTCCAGTGCTTTAAGCTTCACTGGCGTTTTATTTCCTAGTGAATGATGAGGTCGCATAAAATTGTAAAAAGCAATGAAGAGAGTCGTAAGCGTAACAGCGCCGTCAAAAGTTTTAAAACCGGCTCTGGGTCTTGTGTGGTACTTATAAGTACGATTCAAACGTTCGATAAGTTGTTTAAAACAACGGTAATCAGAACTCTCCTGATCCAGGTTTTTAAGGCCAATGACTGTATGTTTGTTTAACTTATTTTCTTTTTTTTCGATCAAATCGTTGAAAGCCATTACAGCTGAATCGTAAGACGGGTTTCCATCGGTTACCAGATCGGAAAAGCCTTTGCGGCTATCGGGAGAACCATAAGTATTATGTAACAATGCCAATGCTGGTTGCATATCTCTTTTTTGGGATAAGTTATACCCACAAATGGCTCTGGTTTTGGAATCAATGATAAACCAGGTGTAGTTCCATTTGCCATCAACGATGATATAAGTCTCATCAGCTGCACATGTAGACTTTGGAGATGGTAGGTGCTTATCGATAAATTCCGATAAAAAGCTGGCGGTAGCGTTGATATAGTTGATAACTGTCTGGTGAGAAATTGAAATATCAAAGATGCCTTTCAGAGCGTCTCTGGTTATTCTTGAGCTCAAACCAAGGTTGATACTGAAGGTCAAGACAAGGCCCAAAGTATAATACTTGTGGTGAATGTTTTTGATATCAACTTTCGTCGCGAAGGCGGGTCTCACTGATTCAAGATCGGAAGCGGATATGTGGTGCTCTCTGTATTGATAGTGCAACTTGAAGTTTGGATTGTACTTTTGCTGATCCCTCATTGAAGTTTCTGTTTCGGTTAATTGGTTTTTGCGAGACAAGTAGTGGGTGCATTTTTTATTTGGACATTTATAGATCGTAGATTGATTACTTTCTTTCCATTTGAATAGTGCGTTCCTGCAGTGAGGACAGCGGTGTTTAGTGATTCGCTTTCTCTTAGCGCCATCAGTAGGACTCGTTCTATTGCAAATCTTGCATTTGACTTGTGAGGCAAGTTTCCCATTGTTTATGTACAGGTAGCTTTTTGGCGCATTGCAATGATTACAACGAAGTCCTGAAGGAATTTGCTTCCCGGAACGTTTCTTAATGGGTTTAATTTCTTTATCATGCTCGAATTCCTTTTTTACTTTTAGGATTTTCCAGTCCGGAGACTGTAAAACCTTTAAAGCTGGTAAAGGTTTTACAGTATCGACGCGAAAATCTCTATAGTGCGGTGGTTTATCGCATGGTTTGAGAGGGATATCGTTCCTGGAATAGCTGAGTATTTCATGGAAAATAACAATCGCTGATGCGAGATCGTTAAATGTAAGTTGGCGGCAAAACCATTTTACTATTTTAAGTATTGAATTATCCATATGGTATGCGGGGATTTGGTTGAGTTAATTAATTCGGAACTAATTTAAACAACCTTAGACTCGCATACTATTTCGATTTTCAAAATAGGGAGAAGTGCAAAAATCTTCTAATCATTTATCAATAAAGGATTTATGTTAATTATTAAGACAAAATTTTGACATTACTTTCAAACCAACAAGGAGGCTGTATGAATATAATTGAAAATTCCTGGGAAGATCGTGATCTCAAAAACACCTTGCATGGATTTTCCGATCTTAAGACCCTTCACTCTAATGGGCCTACTATTATCTCACATGGAGAGGGGCCATATGTTTATGACATACATTGGAAAAAATACCTGGAAGCCAATTCCGGACTTTGGAATGTCGTTGCAGGTTTTAACCATGAAGGGCTGCAACAAGCTGCAATTGACCAGATTAAGAAGTTTCCCGGATATCATACTTTCTTTGGCCGCATCAGCGAACCAGCCATCGCACTTGCAGAGAAAATGATCGAAATTGCTCCAGTACCTATGAGTAAAGCTTTTTTTACAAATTCAGGATCAGAAGCCAACGACACAGTAGTTAAATTGCTTTGGATGATCAGTGAGGGAACGGATCAGCCCAAACGACGTAAAATTATTTGTCGAATAAACTCTTACCATGGCACAACAGTTATGACAGCTTCTATGACGGGAAAGCCGTACAACCAAGCATTTGGACTACCCGGAAACAATGAAGTCGTTTTTGCAGACTGTCCGCATTACTGGCGATTTGGTTTAAAAGGTGAGACGGAACAACAGTTTACCGAAAGAATGGCCACCAACCTTGAGAAACTGATAAAAAAAGAAGGTGCTGATACAATTGCTGGTTTTTATGCAGAACCTGTTATGGGTGCCGGTGGTGTAATTCCACCTTCAGAAGGTTATTTTCAAGCGATTCAGCCAATTCTGGAT
>JAERTF010000200.1 GCA_016845105.1 Bacteroidota bacterium
AAAGGCAGAAAAACAATTTTATAAAATATTAAATTCTCGTCAAGGAATCAAAGAAAAATTAGAACTTCTCAGGAAAAATCCAAGAAAAGAATTAAATGCACATAGGCTCAAAGGGAAACTAGAAGGCAAGTGGAGTTGTTCTCTTGGAAAAAATATTAGATTAATGTATGAAATAGACGATATTAACAAAGAATTAATTGTAGTGGCTGCAGGATCCCACAAGATTTATTAGTTTATTTTTAATTTCCAGGTCTTAAGACCTTTCTTTTTAGCTAAATCACTTTCTTTAACTGCTGCCATCATTTCCTTATTTTTCAATAATCCAACTTCTTCTAAAAGTTCTTCATATTCTTTTTTTGGAATTGCTATCATTTCTTGTTTCATACTATTTCTACCTCTAACCAGATTTATATATTTTACTATCAAAAATAAATCTCAACACCAAACCTTTCTTTAATGGGCCCTACAAAGTGCGTAAAGTCTTTGTCTTCGCTTAATAATCCAACTTCCTTCTCTTTACTCAAAGAAATAGTTTCTGCCAATAAACGCATATCTCCCTCCTCTGGAAGCAACCCTTCTCGCTGCGCTAATTTTCTCAGTTTATGAGAAATAGATTTATGGTTTAATTTACTCACTAATATTTGTTCTAATTCATCCATATATTGCATGTAAAACTCTTTAATTTCTTCAATCAAACTTTCATCGTATTTTACTTCAACAGTGTATTTTCTCTTAAATTTTTCAAGTCTATCATACAACTTCTCTCTTATCTTACTATAATTAAAACTTTTATATTTCTTAATCTGATTTTTTCTACTATTCAATATAAATTCAATATGTTTCTCAACTTCTTTGAAAACAGAAGGCGTTATCCCGAATTTATTATTATTCCCTAATTTTTCCAAATTAAAATTAGTTTCTGATCCAAAAATAAATCCATCCACATTGTTTGCAATATGAGATATAACCACATTAGAATCCAAAATTAATAATTTATCTTTAGGTTCTTCAAATTTTTCCTCTTCTATGTTTTTACTTTGAATATTGTTTTTAATTTCAGTGTAGTAATCATCTAAATCTAAATTGTCCGGTTCAACTAATTTAGCAGCAAGTAAACCATATAATGCATTATCCCACATTTTTAATCTCATAAAAGTATTTTTTATTAAATATTTTAAATAAGAAACATCATAAGTGATTCTAACTTCATTTATTTGGTAGTTTAAAGGAATAATATCCTCTTCATTATGTTCTTCAGAATGTTTGAAATCTTCTATAAGTTCTTTTTTTAGATCTTTTAGATCATTCCTTTTTGTATCATATTTGAGTATTTTATTACATAAAATTAGAATATATCTATAGTATTGGGGTTTGTTATAGTGGTTGATTTTAGTTTTTAGGATATCTATTGCATCTTCTAATAGTTTTATGAAATCTTTTTTATTTTCTTTTAGTTTTTGGTGGGATTCTTGTATGTGTGTTAATAGTAGGTCGAATAGGTTTTCTTGGATATCGTTGTTTATTTTTTGTAGGTATCTTTGTTCTAGGTTCATGATTGGTTAGTATTGGTTGTTTATTATAAGCGTTGCTTCGCTGTTTCAAAAAGATGGTTGATTTTACGTTTAGAGTTATATTGGTTTTGAATAGCATTTCTGCGGTTTTGCTTCTGTTTTCGTTTTGGTTGCAGATAAATAATACCTTCATATTATTTCTCCTACCAATCGATAATTATGCTTGGGTTTTCTCCTTTTTCTTTTTGCAATTTTACTCCTTCACTGAAAAAATAAAATAAAGAATTTAACCACATTAGTGGTTCATGGAGACCGCCCTCTAGGCCTTCCATTTCTGCATGAGGGTATTCTTTCTTTAAATTTTCAATTGTAGCATCTGCTAGTTTTAATTGTTCTTTGATTAGAGATTTATCCAGTTCCTTGTTTAAGATTACACTCATTAAATAAAGTCTAGCGTACAATTCTAGATTATCTTGATTCTCAATAAAATCAAAGGGTTCTCCTTTTTTGTTTTCCCATATTCTACGGGGAAATAATTCTCTCAATAAAGTGTTCTCTTTTACCATCCCTACACTTGCCCTTAAATATCCCAGTTGTCCTGCTTCAATTGAAAAACGTAGGTCTTCTTTTTCTCTCACGGGCAATTGCTCCCATTTTTCTGTTAAATATATGTCTGTTCCCATTTTATTTACTCTCCACTTTCATTACTTTTGCTTCAAAATTTTTAATTCCTTTTTGTATCGTATTTGAGTAGGGCCAGTTATACGTTCAAGTCAATTAGATTAATGTCTCTATAATCAATATTCTTTCTTTTATCTAACTCTGTCAATATTATTTGTAAATTTAATTTTTTCAAGTATTTAATAAACTCCAGATATTCTTTATCTTTGAGGTTTATTCCTCCACAATCTATGAGTAAACACTCAATATTTGAATGTTTTGGGGTGAGTATAGTTGTTGTTTTTTGTTTCAAATATATTTTAATTTTAGATGTTATACTTAAATCTGAATTTTCAAATAATTTGGCAAGGGATCTAATCAGGACAGTTTTCCCAGTAGCATTATTTCCAAAAATAATATTAAAATTTTTAAGGTTATGTTTAAATTCCTTTATGGGCCCAATATCTTCCATTTCTATTTTTTTTATTCTATTGGGCAGATAGAATAGTCTTTGTTCTTTCTTCAGATTGTTTAAATATTCTTTCAAATCTTTTTTTTGTTTCAAAGAGAATAGTTGCATTTTTATTGCATTTTCTGTCAATTTAGAGATGTTAATCTTTCTATGTTTAGCAATTTTAACTAAATCTGCATCAAGGTAGAGTAATGTGTTTTTTTTCATATACATATGTACATATGTAATAATATTTAAACCTTTTCTTTCAAAACCTTAATTAGTTCAGGTCGATTATATTGGATATTCGTTTTTGTCTAAAATCATAAAAAATAAATGGTGAAATTCTTTAAAAAAATAACCTATTGGGCCATTATTTGATTTAGAAGATTTTTGTCAATAATAGAAAACTTTAAACTAATTAAAAATAATTCATTAAAAATGATCAAAATTAACAGAAATAACTTCAAATCATATGTACTAGGGATTATAATTCTAATTTTCGCATCATATTTATTTTTTAATATTGTTAATTATGTTCATGAAATGGGCCACCATAATGCCTTTTCTCAAGAAGGAATCGATTCTAACGTCTCTTTGAATCTGGGCTTGAAAGGTTCTGGAGGGTTAATCACCTTCAGTTCTAAAGAAGATTGTAATGTTTTTAATTCTCTTCCAAAAGAGCGTAGAGACAAAATAATTTTTGCAGGTATTAAATATGGACTCATACTTGCAGGTATTCTTTTGATAACCTTTTTAATATTGCCTAGTAGAAAAAAAAGAAAAAGAATAATTGGTTAAGATTATTATTAATTTTATTTATCTTTGTTGTTTTAGCGGAGACCTTAATAAATATGCTTCCAATGATAGAACATAGTGATGCTTGGAGAATAGCAAATAATTTTACATTTAACTGTGAAGCTATCAATTCTGGTTAAATTAAAAATCAATATGGCCAATTCAAGTTTATTAAAGAAAGATTTAAAGATTGTATGGAAAGAAATATATACTAGAGACTATATTTAAAATTGAATTAAAAATGTACTCTAGCAAACTCTATTGTGAATGTTCTGACGAATTAATAAATAAATGCAAGATTAAAC
>JAERTF010000201.1 GCA_016845105.1 Bacteroidota bacterium
ATACAATATGAGCGGTTAAACTTGACACAGTATGACCATTTGATCTTTGATAGTCGGACATCCTACAAAGATATAATTTTTAGAAGCTAAAGCGAGATGCACTAAAGTGCATAGTTTTAACTAATTTTGAGACCAATAAACCTAAATACTAAAAAAATGAAGAAACTATTTTTAATTCCATTCCTTCTTGCTACTATTTCATTATGCGCCCAACAAAAGTATGCAATACTAATAAACCGTTACGAACCTCTAGCTACAGTTGACAGCTCAAGTACATGGCAATCTGGGAAATCAGACTTTATACCCAAATATGAATTTTGGTGTGACCTATTTTTAATGTGGGAAATGTTACATGACCGTGGATTTGAAGATGAAAACATTTTTGTTTTCTATGATCATGGTATTGATTATAAACCTCTGTGGATCAATCATCGATATAAAGCAGAAAGTCATTTATTTGACAAGATTACAGATTATCGCGCTTATCGAAGTACTGTAGATTCAGTTTTTAAAGGTTTAGCAACAGGTTACTTTGGTCTACCGGAATTAACTGAAGATGATTTTCTTGTTTTGTACTTTTTTGGCCATGGAAAAGCAAATAATAGCTATAGTCTGTTTCCTATTGAACCTGAGCCAGGAGGTGCAATTTATTGGAGCGATTTATCTGAAAAACTTGATTCAATTAAATGTTTCAAAAAGATTGTTATTATGCAGCAATGTTATTCTGGTAGTTCAATCCCATTTTTAGAAGATACGAATACGATTGTTTTAACTGCTACAGCTCATGATTTAAAAGCAACAGCAGTTGATGGATTATATTATGATAGTATATCTTTTCCCGGTGATAGTACCCCTGGAAATAGTTACTATGCTTATGAATTTGAACAATATCCTGGTGATACTATGCATTACCCACATGGTGAATTTGATTTTCATTTTTTTAATGCAATTAAGCGAATTGATCCTGCAAATCAATCCGTAATCTACCAAACAGATTATCAAAACTTCCCTCTAGCTGATGCAGACTCAAATTGCGATAATTATACTTCAATATCTGAAGCATATGACTGGATAATCAAACATGACAGTAGGATGATGGATCTGACTTTAATCGGTCTAGAAGATTATGACGATCCCAAACTTAGCGACCTAAGCAATATAAGCGCATTTACTTCAATAGAATATCCAACTCTCTTATTCAATAATATTGACTCAAACGAATTACATAGGGGATTGATTGGCGTTACTAAAACTATTCATGTAACCTCTGGAAATCAATTAACTTTTAAGTCAAATGCTGTGATTGATATTGTAAACAACTCTAAAATTATTGTTGATAATGGGGGTTCATTGATCATTGGGGATAATGTAACCATAAACGGGTTTCAAAACCAAGTATTGATTAACGGCACTGTACAAATAGGTAATAATGTAACTTTTAATAATACCATTGTTGAAATAAACAATTACAATCTTCAATCAATTTTTGACACGGTACTATTCTCACATAGCCGGTTAGTTAATTATGGTAGCAGTCTATATGTATCAAATTCTGCATTTAGTGATTCAAGCAGGATTTCATCATATCTCGGTGATGTAACCGTTACAAATACAACATTTTCTGATTCTTGGCTTTATCTGGAAAATCAGGAATATGAAACGAATTTTGCAGCAACTATTAGTAACTGTAGCTTTAACTCAGGTTTTGCAGTTGGAGCTATTGATATTTGGAATTATAATAAATTCATGATCAGTAATAATACAATAACCGGTTATTACAATGGAATTCAACTAATGCAGTCCGGAGGAGGACCTTCCGGTAACCAAACTATCCTTGAGAATGAAATTACCAATAGCACAAGCGCTGGAATCCTTTCATTTAATTCTACTTCATCTATCGCGGGAAACTATATCCATGATAATTATTGTGGTATCAGGCTGTACAATAACAGTAATACAGATATTATCGGAAATCCTGGTGCTACCGCTGATTCTTTAACGCAACAAATTTTAGATAATGACAGCTATGAGTTATACTTTGCACCTGCCAGTTTTCCATGGTATATTCGTCATAATGTGATTATTGATGAAGATAATACAGGAAACCCAACAGATCCAATGGTTTATCATAGCGGTACTGGTGGTTCTTTATTAAGAGATATCCGATATAATTGCTGGGGATATTCATTCAACGCACAGGTTGATTTATATCCATCTGGATACATGGTTGACCCAGTACAATGTCCCGGTGGAGGCTATTCAACACAAGAAGCTGCAGAGACTCTTTATTTATCAGGAAAAGCACAGTATGACAGTGCCGATTACACAAACGCCAAAACAACATTTGAAATGGTAATCAATCAATATCCTGAAACAGAATATGCAAGTGCATCAATGAAAGACTTATTTACTATTGAAGAATATGCAAGCAATGATTATGGTACTTTACAGCAATATTATAATACAAACTCTGCGATTCAAAACGATAGCGTATTAGCAGAATTATCATATTTTTTAGCAAATAAATGTGATGTTAAAATGGAAAATTGGCAACCAGCTATCTCACATTATGAAGACATAATAAATAATCCACAGACGACAGAAGACAGTATATTTGCTATAATCGACCTTGGGCATACTTATTATTTAATGGCAAATAGCGGAAATAACAGGTCTATGGTAAAAGGAACTCTTGTTGAACATATCCCTGATTCAAAAGAGAAGTTTTTTGCAAAACGTGATTATTTACTATCGCTTCTTCCTATTAATCGTAATAAAGAATACTTATATCAAGAGTCAGAAGGCAATAAATTACTTAACAATGTTCCTAATCCTACCAACAATAGAACAACAATTTATTACCAACTTACAACAGAATCAATTGGAAATATACAGATAATAAACACCGAAGGAAAGATTATTAAGGAAATCGGATTCCAAAATGAACCTGGCTTACACCATGTGGTTGTTGACATGAGTAATTATCCTTCAGGAATTTATTATTATACATTGACTATTAATGGAACTAATACAGACATTAAGAAAATGATTTTAATTAAACAATAATTACTAGTTCTGGGATCAAGCTGTCAAGCATATTGCCAAGTCGCTCAAAGGCTTACGCACTGCCTAAACTTGGCAAAAAGCTTTTCAGCCCAACCTCACAGAAAAGAAAGCCCAGTTGCTAACAAAATGTATAAGTCATTGGGCAGTAAAGGTGTATGTTGAAAATTTTCTCAATAATCAAAATTACCTGTAAACAGAAAATTTATAACCAAATGCCCAACGCCTCATACACAAACCGTTAACTGCAAGTTTGAGAGAAAAATGAGAAATACTGTTATACTCATATTAGGACTCCTGACTATTATTCATAATAGTTACGGACAGAACGAATATTTTAACCGATTCTTAAGCATCAATGAAATTGAAACAATCAATGAAATCGTCAATCAATTTGATAGTATCCTGATAAAAAGGACAGGACAAGAATCAATAACTACAGCATATTTAGACTTCTCATCGTACTTAAAACAATGCGAATCTCCGAAAGATTTTCATGATAGAGTATTTAGTTTAAAACCTGATATTGATACAATAATAAAAAAGAATAAAGACACAGAATTCTTCAAGAATACTTGGAAAAACAATCATGGATTTAAGTATCCGAATGTTAATGACACTCTTAATGTCTTTCTAGAGCTGAGACCAAAATCAAATTACTTGAATTTGCTAAAAAAGAAAAAGAGAAAAAGTGAGCTATTGAAATTTTATTGGAAACACATAGAACCTACTTACACACTATTTCCAATTCTTTATGGAGAAACTGCTTTCATTATGGACTCTCTTGATACAGAGATTGAAGAAAACAGATTAATAATAGCAATTCATTTTATAACATTATTAAGTACAACAGAAAAAAAACCAGCAGTTAACAACACCTATAGGCAATAGCGGGGTTACCGTTCCATGGACAGTGCAGATTCAAGCTCACAATTTGTCTTCCAGACAAATCGTTCTCCCAGAATCCGCTACTGCCCATAGCCAACACGTTAC
>JAERTF010000202.1 GCA_016845105.1 Bacteroidota bacterium
ATTGGTGGTTCCATCGTCGTTTTCACCAGCACCATTGCCCAGAAAAACACTACTCCCATCACTTACACCATCGTTAAGACTATTAATGGTTGTTGCTTCGGAACCAACCACAACCCAGCCTGTTCCATTGTAGAAATAAAAGCCTGGGGTATTATCGGTTTGGTAAATCATCAGTCCGGTAACGGGATTGGTGATGTCGTTTCGTTGGGATAGGGTCATCCTTGGGATGAGTATTCCTTTGTTGGTGGAGCTAACATCGAGCATTGCTGCAGAATTTGGATTAGCTCCGGTAGTGTTTACTGCTACCTGGGCGTTAAGGTTGAGGCTAAGAATGGTTAATAATGCCACAATCAGGTGGAGTTGCTTTTTCATATTATATGTTTTTTTTTATACAATTGATAGTAAATTCAAATTTTACTTTAGTTGTCCAATAAAACCAACATTTGTCATCCTGATTGCAATGAAGGATCTCTCATGCGTTAATAGATCCTTCGCCGTGCTCAGGATGACATGAGCCCACCGCTGTCATTTCGAGGGAAACGGAATGAAATGGAGTGACGAGAAATCTCCATAAAATAGTCATACATGAAGGAGATCTCTCGTCATTCCGCTTCGCTGCATTTCCCTCGAGATGACTGAACACTTCATACTTCGCCTCTCTCAAAATCACATAAAAGAACGTCGTTTGCTTCCCTCGATATAACATTGAGGGAAAACATAACGACACCAAAAATCCTACCTTTTGGTTATTTTTGTATTATCAAAATTCCTATTAGATACGAACAAATTGTATCATTAAAACTTCCTAACAGCACGAACAAAATTTGTATAGTTTTTTAAGGTCGACAGGTATCCTCCATCATGAAACTTTTTAATATAAGCATGACCATTTGTAATTTCTACAGACGTCCAGTAACTACCTGTTGTTGATAAAGCTGTTCCACCATTTGCAACAGCAGTAGCATTAATTACAGTTCTGTTATTATATATTTCTGTAAGTTCTGTTAATGATGGCAAATACCAGTCACCATAGTTAATTGAGTTCTCGGTTACTGTCAGATCAACACAAATACCTGCTGCATAATCATTTGAATTATATCCTTGAGCTGCAACTATCAGCATTGTATTCATTTCACCGGAACCAATACCATCTCCACTGCTCTGTGTATACACATAACTACCATTATACCAATGAATTGAGGCACTTTGATCTACTTTTGTACATACCAGTCCATGCTGGCCACTTTCATCAACCCAAAAAACAATTCCACCATGTGCAAAATCACCAACTGAGTAGCTGATTGCATCGTCAGTCCAACTTAGATTTCCATTTCCATTAGTTTTCAATACCTGGCCATCACTACCATCTGCTGCAGGAAGTGTATATGTGACATTTGCTACCTGAGCCTGAGATTGAATGATTGTATAGTTGCTTCCGCTTCCTGAAGGTTCGAAAAATTTGAGCGAGGAGGCAGATGTACCATTGAGTAACTCTAGTGTTCCATTTATTTTTAACATATTGTTATCAAACTCACCATAAATAAGAGGTGAGCTGCTTGATGAGTTTTCAATGTAAAGTTTGTTGCTACTTTTTTCATCATAACCTGCATTATATCCAAGAAAAATACATCCCGAAGCAGAGTACTCAGGAGATCTATTTCCCCCTGCTTCATGTCCAATAATTGTGTTTTCAGAGCCTTCCTCATTACCATCATTGGCATAAGAACCAATCGCTACATTTTTATATCCGGTATTATTTTCAAACATTGTCCATTTTCCAATTGCCACATTGTAACTACCGGTTGTATTTTTGTACAGAGCTTGATATCCCAAGGCATTATTATAATTATATGAACCATCATCAGTATTACCACAGTCCTCACCAAGGAAAACACTATAGCCTCCTGTTTTTGCATCACTCAATTCATTTATACTAGTTGCTCCAGTATTAGTATCATCAGCCCAGCTAAGGTTTCCACTGCCATCGGTTTTTAATAATTGTCCGTTGGTTCCTGATGCTAATGGAAACTGGTATGCATTGTTTATGTCGAGCGTGCCGTTTATCCGTAATAAATTAGTACTGAAATCGCCATAAATAAGTGGACTAGAACCATCTGTGTTTTCTATATACAGTTTATTGCTACCTGGTTCATTTACCCCTGCATTTGCCCCAATAAAAATATTTTTATTTCCTGTATTCCAAGAACCCGCATTTACACCTATAGCAACATTATCATAACCAGTTGTTAGGGATGATAATGCCCCCCTACCAAATGCAGTATTATGATGCCCAGTTGTCACAGCTTTGAGGGCTTCATAACCAGTCGCAGTATTTTCATTACCATTGGTAACAGCATTTAATGAACTAATACCTACACCTGTATTTTGGTTTATTGTTCCGTCATCATTTGCCCCAGCATCAATACCAAGGAAAAGGCTGCTATTGTCTGTGGCAGCATCGCCCAATTCATTTATATTAGTTGCTCCAGTATTAGTATCATCACTCCAGCTCAGACTGCCGCTACCATTGGTTTTGAGGGTTTGTCCAGATGTTCCATCGGCTATTGGCAGCTGGTATGCGTTGTTAATATCAAGGATGCCGTTTATTCGGAGTAAATCATTATCAAATTCGCCATATATCAATGGTGTAGAACTTGCTGAATTTTCGATAAACAGCTTATTGTTTATTGCAGTTTCGTTGAAAGCAGCATTGTATCCAATAAGTATGTTATCACTTCCT
>JAERTF010000203.1 GCA_016845105.1 Bacteroidota bacterium
TTACAATAGTTATAACAGACTATTTCCCTTAGCTGATTTCTTTGATATTGATATTCATTCCATTAAAATATACCTCATCACCGACTCCTTTACCCACTAATGCTTTATAAATTGGAACATTGGGGGAAATTGCAAAATATAATTCATCATCAACATTAATTTTACCCAGACCTGCTGACACAAATATTTTTTGTTTGTCAGTAACTATTAAGGCTCCAAATTCAACTTCAGACAATACTTTCTCAGCATCTATACTAACTAGTGTATTAAGTACAACCTTAGCTTTATCCAATTGCTTTGCAAACAATTCAATTTGTCGCATGAGTTTAGTACGAAACGCATCATAGCGATCCTTTGGCTGTCCATAATCGTTGGCTTGCTTTTGGGCTTCTTCGATTTCTTGATTAAGCTGCTTAATGACCAGCTGCTGCTTCTCAATACACCTTGTAAGTATTCTAACCTTCACACTTTTCATATTTACATTAATTATGGCAAAAATAAGGAAGTTGATAATACAATAAATTTTACAACTGGTACAATCTTTGTAGATCTGAAGTAAATAAACAATTTTAGATTTTTTAATAAAACAAAATCCTATTTCATTGAATAATCAATTAGTTTTGAAACTAAAAAATTAACCTAAATGTTCCTTCTCGATAGATGGATTGAAATTATCAGCGTGATCCGAAGAAATAAACTACGAACATTTCTTACCGGATTTAGTGTCACTTGGGGTATATTTATGCTAATTATACTACTAGGGTCGGGTCATGGACTGGAAAATGGAGTACACGATCAGTTTAAAAGTTCTGCTGTCAACACTCTCTGGGTATGGGGAGGAGAAACCAGCAAAGCCTACAAGGGATATAAGCCAGGTAGAGATATTAGTTTCAAAAATGAAGATTATGATGAAATCACAGCAAATATAGATGGGGTGGAACAACTATCAGGCAGGCTACATGTATGGGGCGACAATACCGTTTCATATAAGGGTGAGTTTGGTGATTATGATTTACGTAGCGTTCATCCCGATTATGGCATTATTGAAAGAATAGTACTTGTTGAGGGGAGATTTATCAATGACATTGATATCAAAAAAAACAGGAAAGTTGCTACCATTGGAATTGCAGTAAAAGAAGCCTTATTTAAACAGGATGATGCAATCGGCAAGCATATTAGCATAAGAGGAATTCCATTTAAAGTGGTTGGTATTTATATGGATGACGATGGTCGACAGGATAATCAACGAGCTATCTACCTACCTGTGTCAACTGCTCAAAAAGCTCTTGTTGGTCGAGATAGAATAAATACTCTCGCGGTTACAGTTGAAAGCAATGAAGTGAGTGACAGTAAACGTATGGAAGAAGAAATTCGAAGTAATTTTTCAGAGAGACATATTTTTGATATCGAAGACAAAAATGCAATGTTTATTTGGAATGGAGTTGAAGAGTTTAAGCAGTTTCAGGATTTATTTGCCGCAATTAGAATGTTTATCTGGGTAATTGGAATTGGTACAATAGTAGCCGGAATAGTTGGAGTAAGTAATATTATGATGATTTCGGTTAAAGAAAGAACCCGTGAAATTGGTATTCGAAAATCACTAGGAGCTACACCATGGTCGATAATAAATATGGTTATGCAAGAAGCCATTTTAATTACAGGTGTTGCTGGCTATTTCGGACTAATTCTTGGCATCGGACTTTTGGAAATAGTTAGCCCATATGTTCAGTCAGAATTTTTTAGAAACCCTGAAGCAAATTTAAGTATTGCCGTAAGTGCGGTTGTTGTTTTGATAATCGCAGGCACTTTGGCGGGTTATGTTCCTGCAAGAAGAGCTGCAGCCATACGACCAGTAGAAGCACTAAAGGATGAATAACTTTTTAACCAAAATTAAAGATGTTTAATAGAGATAATTGGCAAGAGATTTTCCAAACACTAAAGAAGAACAAAATTCGAACTTTGTTAACAGCATTTGGTGTTTTTTGGGGAATATTTATGCTAATTATCATGTTGGGGTCAGGAGCAGGGTTAGAAAACGGAGTTTCATCTGGGATGGGAAACTTTGCCACCAATAGTTTTTTTATTTGGACCCAACGTACCACTATTCCCTATAAAGGATTTCCCCGCGGAAGATATTTCAATTTTAAAAATGATGATATTGAAGCGCTTAAATCAAATATCCCGGAAATAAAATATATAGCACCCAAAATATCCGGATGGTCATCTGGCGATGGTACAAATAACACAATAAGGAAAAATAAAACCGGAGCATTTTCAATTAAAGGAGAATTTCCAGCATGGAATAAAGTAGACCCCATGGAAATTGAAGGACGCTTCATAAATCAAATTGACCTTGATGAACAACGAAAAATCGCTGTTATTGGCAGTAGGGTAAAAGAAGTATTATTTGAGCCAGATGAAGACCCAATAGGTGAGTCTATCCAAATACAAGGTATTTATTTTACGGTGGTAGGTGTATTTAAACCTCTAAACACCCAAATAAATTTTGGTGGAGAAAAAGAACAAACTATTTATATTCCACTATCTACTCTTCAGAAGACTTACAACTATGGTGATATTGTAGGGTGGTTTTCAATTACTGTGGATGAAGGTGAATCATCTGCTGTTATTGAAGAAAAAACCATGAAGTTTCTTGCTTCACGTCATAGTATTCACCCCGATGACATAGAGGCATTTGGCCATTTTAATCTATCGGAAGAGTTTGAACAAATGAATGGATTATTTAATGGCATAAATGGATTAATTTGGATTGTAGGAATTGGGACATTGCTTGCCGGTGTAATTGGAATAAGCAATATAATGCTTGTTATTGTAAAAGAACGTACAAGAGAAATCGGAATAAAACGGGCATTGGGAGCTACACCGTGGCAGGTGATTGTTCAAATTATAACTGAGTCGGTATTTCTTACCACAATATCTGGCTATCTGGGACTTGTTGCTGGGGTTGGATTAATCGAGGCTATCAATTTGGCATTGACAAAATTTCAAATAGAAAATGATATGTTCAAGCATCCAGAGGTAGATTTCTCCACTGCTATAATTGCACTAATTGTATTAATAGTTACAGGAGCTTTGGCTGGAGTTATTCCTTCGAAAAGAGCAGTAAGTATTAAACCTGTTGATGCCCTTAGGGCTGAAATTTAACTAACCTGGCAATGTCAAATTTAATCAACCCAAATTTCATCCACAAAAATCCAGCATGGATTCCCAGCTCCTTTGTGCCAGTTGGGGCATATTCCTTGTGATTTCGCCTTAACTTTTAGATATTTGATTGTACTATTTAACCCTATTAACTTAAAGTCCTTAACTATTCCACCTGTTTGTTTTTGACTAATAGTATTTGTTATCGTACCCAACTCGCTATATATAATACCATCCATCGAACCTTCAAACACAACTTGCAATGGCATAAAAATCCATGAATTTTCGTCTTGCAAAAACCCTGCACATACTTGAGATATTGATTTGGTCTCACCCAAATATATCACAACATCCAAATCATTTCCATAATA
The DNA here is from genome assembly GCA_016845105.1 of Bacteroidota bacterium. Classification (GTDB taxonomy): domain Bacteria; phylum Bacteroidota; class Bacteroidia; order Bacteroidales; family F082. The sequence continues at coordinate 3,534 of JAERTF010000203.1, forward strand.
ACCCTGCCAATTACCTGTACGAAAGTTTTCCCCGCCACGAATCGTGTTTATAAGTGCAATATCACCACCTGCAGTATACTGGGGACTATAATCAGTATTAACCTTAATACTTTGGCCTTTAGGTATCTTTATCAAATCAATAGTTTCCTCAAAGCTTTTAACTCCATTGTATTCTGCAAATGCTTTAATTTTATTGCTTTGTTTGAGAGTCATTGGTGTTGTATATTTTTCCTGAACGCTTTTCCCCTCGGAAAACCAAATATTCGTACCACCCTCTATATCAGCAATTGAGATTTCTATTTCATCAACGAAAGTTTTTGATGGAGCGTTAAAATATGGAACAGGAGTAATTAAATTACTCGTAATCTTCTGATATGGTCGATCCTCAATTTTACTTCCAAATTCATGGTTTGGACTTGGTCCCATGTTAAAAATAAGTTCCCCTCCATCCATTATCATACTATGGTTTATATATGATTTTGAATAATAGTTATCGTTGTAAGAAACCGATTGAACATAGTTATCATTTTTACTATTCCTAATTGCTTTGATTGTAAACTGATTCCCGTTTTCAAGATTTATTGTCATATTATCAAAAACCGGATTTCCAAGTACATAGATATCACTTCCGGGTGTTACAGGGTAAAAACCCATTGCACTTAGTACATACCATGCCGACATTTGGCCGCAATCTTCATTACCACTTAAGCCATCGGGGGCATTAAAATATAAGTCATTACAAATTTTATGAATAATTTCCTGTGTTTTATAGGGTTTGCCAATATAGTTATAAAGATATGCCATGTGATGACTAGGCTCATTACCATGTGCATACTGACCTATTAATCCAGTGATATCCGACTGATGTCGTCCCGACAATTCCATGGTTGTATTAAACAAAGTATCAAGTTTTGCTTCATAATTGCTATCACCCCCAAGTAATTCTATATGAGTATTAATATCTTGTGGTACAAAGAAATTATATTGCCATGTATTTGCTTCAGTAAGCATAAAATTTACTTGTGTAGGATCAAAAGGAACTACAAAACATCCATTGCTTTTCCCCCTGAAAAAGCCTGTTTTATCGTCATAAATGTTTTTATAATACTGAGCACGTTTAGTAAATTTATCGAAGGTCACTGTATCGGACAATCCCAAAGCAAGTTCTGCTATGCACCAATCATCATATGCATATTCAAGAGTCTTTGATACAGATTCACCTTCCTTATCAGCAGGAATATAACCCTTGGATTTGAAATATTTTAATCCAAACTGATCAGCATTTGCAGTTTGTACCATCGCTTTGCGAGCAAGATTTGCATCAAAACCCCTAATACCTTTTACCCAAGCATCGGTAATAACTGGAATAGAATTATACCCAATCATACAATTGGTTTCGCATGCAGCTAATTCCCATACCGGCAATAGTTTATCATGTTTATACATATCAAGCATGGAATTTATCAAATCATTAGTCTTATCCTGTTCGATAATTGTAAACAATGGATGTAATGCTCTAAAAGTATCCCAAAGTGAAAATACGGTATGCATTTCGAACGAGTCATTACTATGGATTTGACCATCATGACCTCGATAGCGATTATCCAAGTCAGAAGAAATATATGGTGCAAGCATTGAATGGTACATAGCCGTATAGAAAATGGATTTTTCGTCTTCGGTGCCTCCCTCAACACTAATCTTATCCATTTTACTATTCCATACATCGAAAGCATTTTTTCTTACTTTTTGAAAATCCCAATCGGGTATTTCCTCCTGGCAATTTTTTCTTGCTCCGTCATAATCAACTGAACTTAAACCTACCTTAGCAAAAATTGGCTCACCGTCCTTATTATCAAAGTTAAGAACAGCTATCAAGCTATCTGCATTTACAGATTTCTCATTGTTTATGTATTTTCCGTTTACAACAATACCATGTGATAGAAAAGGTTTAGAAAAAGCGGCATAAAAAAATATGATTTGATTGGATGCCCATGCCTTAGTTTGTCTAAATCCAACTACTTCATGATCACTAATAACCTTTAATTCAGCATCTAATATTTTCTCTGTTACAACACTTTCTATTAAATCGATTAGTATTGTAGACTCATCTGATTTGGGGAAAGTATAACTATGAAATCCTGCACGTTGAGTAGAAGTTAGTTCAACACTAATATTATTATCAAGCTCTACACTATAATATCCTGCTTTTGCTATTTCGTTTCTGTGACTAAATTTAGAACCATACCCAGAGTTAGGATTTTCGGGTGTGCCGGGTTTTGTTTTAAGCTCTCCAGTTAATGGAACAAATCTTATATCACCATAATCACCTACACCTGTCCCACTTAAATGCATATGGCTAAAACCGAGAATAAAATCATCAGAATAATGATAACCCGAACAACCATCCCAACTGTCTTTTCTTGTATCAGGACTCAATTGAACCATTCCAAATGGTTGGGCTGCTCCTGGGTAAGTGTGACCATGGCCACCTGTTCCAATAAAAGGATTGATATAATCAGCCGGAACTTTCTGCTCAGAACTACATCCTGAAAAAAATATTATTCCCACAAAGAAGATAATAGATGCTTTGTTAAAAAAACGATGCATAATTTTAAAGTTTATTTATTTGTTTCAAAAGGATGGTCACAATAGTTATAACTCAATTTCTTGTAGATATCAAAGTGTTTGTTAATCTTTTTCTTGAAGCTATTCCAATCTTTTTTTCCCGACCATGTAACTTCAGCAAGAGCCGCCATCCTTGGTAATATCATGTATTCAACATACTCAGGGGTTTCCATATATTCGGTCCAAACATTACCCTGGGCTCCTAGAATGTGTTTTGCTTCAGAAGCTGTTAGAGAATCAGGAATAGGATTATATGAATATACTTTTTTCAGTGTTGTGTATCCACCTATTGCCAATGGCTCTGTTTTTCTATCAGCCTGATAATGATCAAAATAACAATGAGATCCTGGAGTCATTATGGCGTCATGCCCATCTTTTGCAGCAGCAATACCACCATCAATACCTCTCCATGACATAACAGTTGCATTTGGAGCAAGCCCTCCTTCTAGTATTTCATCCCAGCCAATAATACTACGTCCGTGACCATTCAAAAACTTTTCCATTCGTTGTATAAAATAACTTTGTAGCTCATGCTCATCTTTTAAGCCTTCCCTATCAATAACTGCCTGACATGTTGGACACTCTTTCCACCTTGCTTTTGGTGCTTCATCACCACCAATATGAATGTAAGTTGATGGGAATAGTTCCATTACTTCAAGTAATACATTTTCCAAAAATTCAAACGTTCCTTCTTTTGTACAATAAATATCTTTAAACACCCCCCATTTTGTTGCCACCTCATAAGGACCACCTGTACATCCAAGCTCGGGATAAGCAGCTAATGCCGCAAGTGAATGCCCTGGCATTTCAATTTCAGGTATTATGGTGATCTGACGATCAGCAGCATATTTAACTATTTCTTTCACTTCATCCTGAGTATAATAGCCACCATAAGGTTTGCCATCATATTTGTGAGGCTTATCACCATAATGTCCAATCAGGGTTTCCTTTCTCATTGAACTTATTTCGGTAAGTTTGGGATATTTTTTAATTTCTATGCGCCACCCCTGATCTTCGGTTAAGTGCCAATGAAATGTATTAAACTTATAAAATGCCAATATATCAATATATTTCTTAATAAATTCTACTGGAAACATATGTCGAGCTACATCAAGATGCATTCCCCTATATGGAAACAATGGTTTATCAATTATCTCCATTGATGGTACCATCACTTGCATTTTATCATGATCAACAGTTAATTTGCTTGAAAGGAGTACCTGATATAGGGACTGAATACCATAAAAAGTCCCTTGTGCTGTGTTCGCTATAATTGTAACTTCACTTTCATTTATACTTAAACTATAGCTTTCGGCACCTTTATTATCAGGCACCTTATTAATTCTCAAAAATATCTTAGAGGAATTACGAACATCCTTTATCGGAGAAGTTGAAACTACTAGCCCAAAGGAGTTAAAAATCAAATCCTTTAAATACAGTGCCTGCCATTCAAGTTCATTGTTTTCTTCAAATAGTATAATTGCATTATTATCAAATTTGAATTCTAGATTTCCGATTTCAAAACTCTGGGGTTGAGGTATTATACTAAATTCCTTGGGCTCCTTTTTGCTACATGATGCAATAAGAAATGCTACAAAAAGTAGGGTAATATACAGCTTTTTCATTTCGTTAATATTTTGATTGATATGGAAAATAACTCTTCTGGAGACAAAGTTATTTATTTTGTTGAGGAGCCCAACAATTTATCTCATAAGTTAAAACCAATAAAAAATCCCCGATGGAATTAACCAACGGGGAGTAAAGTAGTGAGAAGATTATTGCCTGTTTTATTTTAATAATAATGCTTTTGCATAAAATTTTTCCGATGGTTTTTTATGTAATGCTGATGTAGAAAATGGTATATCATCGATATACTTTTCATCATCATATGAGAAGCTTTGTGAAATTGCCTCGGCATAAAGTTTTAGTTTGGTTAAGTAATCATTGCTAAAAGGCATATCATCAATGTATTCCTCATCCGAGAAACTAAAGTCTGCTGCTATTGCCATCTCAAATCTTGCTTGTTTAGCAATTTCTTCAACATTAAAAGGAATATCGTCTATATATTGTTCTTCCTCAAAATCTAACCCAGAGGCAAATATATTTATTGTTGCTAGAAGTGTGATTGCTAGAAGTGCTGTAGTTTTAGTAAAAGTTTTCATCGTCGTAGTTTTTTTATTATCCGATTAATTATAAAGCAAAAATATGCTCAAAAATGGCTCAAGTAAATACTTAATAGGTGAGTTGATGTTGTTTTTCGGTGAAAAGAGAAAAGGGTATTCTATTTCGATAAAATACGATTTCTGTATTAATTACGGTTTAATTTTAAAATAGATACTCTTTACGTTTAATACTAAACCTGTTTTGTATTACATATTCAATAATGAAATACTACTAGAATATTAATAATAAAAAATCCCCGCAGAGACTCTCTGAGGGGAGGAGATTTTAGTTATTTCTAAAACCCTATATATTGAGAAAATTATTGCTTATTTTATCTTGCCGCTAGTTGTAATCTATTGCATGAATTAATCACTATTACAGTTGGAATATCATCAATGTATTCTTCTTCTTCAAAGCTAAAATCCAGAGATACAGCCTCTGAATATAAATTATCAACAGAATCTTTGTCAATAATACTTGGGATGTCATCTACATAATCTTCTTCTTCAAATGAAAAATCTACTGTCAATGCATTTTCATATGTTACCCGATGTATAACTTCTTCAACATTAAATGGGATATCATCTATATAGCTTTCTTGATTAAATTCAAGTCCGTTTGCAAAAATGTTTAATGATAGTAGTAGTGCTGCGAAGAGGATTGCTGTGGATTTAGTAGAAGTTTTCATGGTTCAATATTTTTCTGTGATTAATTATGAAGCAAAAATATATTCAAAAATGGCTCGCGTAAATAATAAATAGGCGAAATGCAGCGGATTTTCGGTGAATGGAGAAGTAATATACCTAAGAGGTGAGTGGTACTATTCGTAGCACTATCAATAGTATAAATTATGCATGAACTTTATAAGTTCTCATTGGTGAAACGGAAATAAAGAATAACTGGTTATCTGGTTTAGTTTTGAATTAGTAGATACACTATATCGGCCTTTTCGACGAACATCGATTCATAGCAAAACTCAAATTAAAACCACACACTTTCTATATGCCCTGCTTGTTATTGGAATACTTTGATATTAATTCATATCTCAAATCCTGAAACAATTTGTGTGTTGTCTCCATTCGTTTTATGGTTAAATTGGTAAGATAATTCGAAGCAGCCTCTGGATCACTTTTAAGTAGTTCAACAACTTTTTTATCTACATCATCCTGTTCTTCAAAAAAACTAGCTTCCAATGGGTCTCTTCTTTCCAAAAGTGTATTATGAGCATCTTGCCACTTTAGATACATAAGGTTGTCAACAAAATCAACACACCATCTAATACTATTTTCCTGAAATTTGGATTTATCATATACTTTATAGCATTCGGCAACATCAGTAACTCCCGAATATATTGGAACATACGCACTTGTGTAGGCATTATCAACATAATACCAGTAAATACCACCTACTTCATCAGGTAACCAACCACGAAGTTGAGTAATCATGCCATACTCACCTCTTGCTCTGGCAACATTTCTTCGTTTGTTAATCTTCAGTACCTCACGCATATCTTTTGTTGGAAAAGGTGTGGCTATGGGACTTTTTTTCAAATCACCTTTTTCGTTAGGCACATACCAAACTGGTGCGTTTTCCTTATCATAGATGGTACCGGTAAAAGTTGATCTTTGAAAAGCCATAATATCCTGAACAGATATTTTTCTTTCAGGCTTAACTGAAAAGGGATAAATTGATAATGGCTCAACCCATTGAGTGTATTGATCCTCACCTGCCCATGGCGATGTGGTGAATCTATCTGGCCAACTAGTATAGTTTGGTGCGTAAGTTGCATAAAACAGCCAAAATCTAGAAGTCGCCCATTCGCGGGGTATCGGAGCATATACATCTTGCCAAATAAAGGCTTTACCTGATTTTGGGTCGTACCACCCCCTATCAATTGCCTCCTGTTTATAGTTTGAAGAAGCTCTAAAATTTTTCTTGTCTTTAATATTAATCTGCTTAATAATACTCCAATTTGGTATTATCATAGCATGATCATCCGGAACACGTTGCGCAGCCCAAATACAACCTGGCTTTCCACTCTTTGGATCCCATTCATTGCCAACACTAAACACTTCAAGCACCCATATTTCGTTAACATCAGCAATAACCAATGATTCGCTTTCATCAACACAAGATGGAAGAAATCCATATTTTTCCAATAACTCTGTAATTAATGAAATAGCCTCTTCCGCGGTCTTGCATCTCTGCAATGCAAACGCCTGAACCTGTTCTATTGTCATTATCATTTTACAGACAGCTCTATCGAGTTTTAGTTCATCACGCTGACTAAGTGTGCTCTCACCTATGGATAGTTGATGAGCATTCATCTGAGGATAGGCTGTTTGAAAATAACTGTTGGTCTTTTCTACCTGAGGTATATTACCTAGAACCTCACCATAATCGCCAACTTCGCGTCCAAGTTCAACCATACCCCAATATACCGGAGTCGTTGAACCCTTTTTAAAGGTTTGCCCCGGAACATAATGTATACGACAATCGGGGCCGGCATCTGTATGTGACACAATTACTGATCCATCAGCAGATGCTTTTTTACCAACTGCAATTATTGTGCATCCTAACATTTGTTGAACACTAAACATTAAGTATAATCCTGAAATAAGTAATATCTTAAATTTCATAGCTCTTAATTTTTATCTAAAAATAAATCCTTCTTTCAATGGATCAGACGGATCAAACCAAAACTCATTTTTCCCCGTAATCCATGCTTTTCCTGTAACTTCAGGAATAACCGATTCATGATCACCATAAATACAGGTTTCCACAACTTCAACATCCATTGTTGTTCCCAGTATGCTTTCAATTGTAATTTTCTCATTTTTGTTGAGCTCACCTTTTGCATAATGCAATGCTGCCCTGGCACTTACGCCCGACCCTGTTGATGAACGGTCAACCTCACCATCTGCAAATATGCACACATTTCTACTATGGTTATTCGGATTCTTTGCTGCACCGGTAAATATCGTACCATATAAAAAACTCAAATCCTCTTCGTATGGATGAATGATATCATCGTTTTTTATGACCGCCTTTTTTATACTACGACCCCACTCAATAAGTTGATTATAGTCTTTTTCTTCCATGCCGATTCCAAGGTTATCAGCATCAACAAATGCATAAAAAGCACCTCCATAGGCAACATCAAATTTAACTCTACCTATTCCTGGAACATCTACTTCCTTATTTTTATGTAAAAGAAATGAAGGAATATTTACAAATGATACTTCATCAACATATCCATTAATGATATTTGCCCTAGAATGAATGATTCCAGGGGGTGCGTCAATTATTAATTCAGGGTTATCGCCCTTTTTTTCAATCATTCCAGTATCAAAAACCAGCTTAGTTAGAGCAATAATTGCATGACCACACATGGTGCTATACCCTTCGTTATGTATAAAATATGTTCCAAAATCTGCATTCTCAGAAATAGGTTCCGTAATCAAAGCCCCATACATATCAGCATGCCCACGGGGTTCAAACACAATTCCTTTGCGGATATGATCAAGATTTTCTTTAAAATATTTTCTCTTTTCAAGGATTGTTTTTCCTTTTACCTCCGGTAATCCATCGTATATAACTCGCAATGGTTCGCCACCTGTATGAAGATCAATTGTTTTTACTGATAACCAACCTGAGGGTGGTTTCCAGTTTTTAATGCTTACCATTATTCACTATTTTATCTTTCTAATATTACCAACATCTTAACTTTTAGCAACCTCCTAAAAAAACCAAGAGTAAATTTACATAATCTAGTATGCTTTTAACCGCTCATTTTCAACATCCTCAATTGTTTTTGGCAAGGGTTTGCCAAGTAGTTTGTATCCAGTTTCGGTAATTAAGAAATCTTCCTCATTTCTACAACCTCCAAAGTTACTGAACTGCTCTATCTTATTATAATTGAGGAACTCGGCAAATCGATTTTCAGATTTCCACAAACCTATTAATTGTGGAATAAAATATATTCCTGGTTCAATTGTTAGTACAAAACCCGGCTCCAATTTACGTCCAAGGCGTAGTGATTTTATTCCAAACTGGGTACTCTTGGCCTCATTATCATAACCAACCCATTGCTCACCCAGGTCTTCCATATCATGAACATCCAGCCCCATCATATGACCCAATCCACATGGAAAAAACATTGCATGGGCTCCCGCAGCCACTGCTTCATCAATATCACCGGTTACAAACCCCAGGTCTTTCATCCCACGCATTATTTCTTTGGCGGATTCATAATAAACTTCCTTAAAGGGAATACCTGGTTTAAGCATATTTATGGCAGCTTCATGTGAATTTAATGCAACTTGATATATATCCTTTTGCTCACTGGTAAAAGATTTGGCAACGGGAAATGTGCTTGACATATCTCCGGCATAGCCCATCGGAGTTTCGGCTCCTGCATCAAGTAGAAACATACGGCCCTCTTCTAGAGTATTACCATGATAATGGTTGTGAAGTGTTTGACCGTTTATTGTAGCAATAACAGGGAATGATATATATCCATTATGCGACAAAGCTATTCGCTCAACTTCAGCTGCAATTTGTGCTTCTGTTATCCCTGGTCGTGCCATTTGCATTCCGGCTAAATGCATATCAACAGTAATATTTACTGCCTTTTCTATTTCATTAATCTCTTCTTCGCTTTTATAATTACGTTGCTTGATTACCGCTTTTACAAATTCCAAAGAAGATTCGGATTGAACTTTCTTGGGATGGACTCCCAGCAATTCGAATAATTTAATCTTACTTTCACCACGATATGCAGGTAAAAAATGGATTTGTCTGCCTGATAGTACTGCAGCTTGCAGATCGGCCATAACTTGATTTGAAGGTGCTGTTTTCTTTATTCCACATGTAGCAGCTCTGTTATTTATGGTTGGCTGGTTTCCCATCCATACAATGTGGTCGATGGTATAATCATCGCCATAAATTGTTTCACTGCCAGAATCAACATCTAGAATTGCAAATAAATCAGGATGCACTAACCCAAAAAAATAGAGAAACGAACTATCCTGGCGGAACCTGTAAGTATTATCTAAATAATTCATTGGGCTTTCGCCATTACCAATGAATAATAATAATCCATTGTCGACATCATTCATAAGTTTACGACGTCGGTTTATATAAGTATCTTTTGAAAACATGAATTTAGTTTAGTTGAAAACCCCGCTAAACTAAAAAATAATTGTGGATGTTAGTACAAAAAATTGTAGATGTGGTTAAAGTTAAACAGGTTCTGATTAAGTTAAAACATAAACCAAATTAGTAACAGCACTTATTCTTTAGCTTTTTCTTCAAACTCCAGTGAAGCCGAATTAACACAATACCGCAATCCGCTTGGCGCCGGGCCATCATTAAATACGTGACCCAGATGTCCATCACATTTACTGCAGACTATTTCTATTCTATCCATGCCAAGACTTATGTCCCTGATTTCTTTAATGGCATCCTTATCAATCGACTCAAAAAAACTAGGCCATCCTGACCCGGAGTCGTATTTTGTATCAGACGAAAATAGCTTTGCACCACAACCTGCACAATGGTAACTTCCTTCTTGGTAGTGCTTGTAATATTTACCTGAAAATGGTGGTTCCGTTCCGCATTGTCGCAGCACTTTGTACTTCTCAATGCCAAGTTCATCAATCCACTGTTGCTCGGTTTTTTCTATTTTCTCATTCATAATAGAATCATTAGTTTGACCAGTTAATGCAATTGTAGATAACAATACAAATATTATCGCAAAGGTCTTTTTAGTTATAATCATTACTGATTTAGTTGATAATTAGCTTTCGTTTTATACCTCTATCTGAAACGACAATATAAATCCCATTATTATAAGTAGATATGTTAATAAAATCATAATTAATTTCCCCTGCAACCAGCTGACCATAAATGTTATAAACCTTATATGAAATCTTATCAGTTAAATAAACAATGTTTCCATTTGAAGGATTAGGAAAAATATCAAATCCAATATCTTGATTAGGATAATGTATGGATGATGTTTGATTACTTACTCTGGGAGTTGGCTCTTCAAATAATATCCATTCAAAATCACCATCGTCTTTTCGTCCAAATGAAATATCTGTGGTTTGCTGACCATAAACAATTTCATCAATAACTTGCTGACCATCACCAAATAACCCTATTTCTTCACCATCCTTGCTCAATTTAAAGTTTGCATGAAAAGGACCTTGATCAGGTTCACCATCTGCCCAAATTAACATAAATTCACCGGGCTCAATATATGAATCAGGCATCAGCCACTTATCTGGTGTTCCAAGATTATCTGTTAAATATTTATCTCCAACCCAAACTGTTACATCCTCCGGGTTGTATATTTCAATCCAATCATTATAATCGCCATGTTCGTCAGCAATTGTTGATGCGTTTGATGCCATAAATTCATTTATAAACAGCATATGCTCGTCTCCTCCTGATGCAGGAATAAACACAGGTTCACAAGGCAAAAGCGTTACTTTATTTAAATTATCCGAAACATAAATTTGATAGAATAGTGAGGTATTTTGGGGGATATTTTCAATTGCTCCACCAAAAATATGATCTCCTGCAATTCCATCATTATGCATACCATCATCATACATTGATAATTCGATTGTACTTTGGCTTTCATAGTTATAATGCAGTTCGACATTTGCAGGCAAATCAGCAACATCAACATATGCCCTAACCCATAACTCGGAGGTTGAACTACGGTTGTGCTTTATGTATTTAATTACAGGGTACATAGTTGTACTTTCGAGTTGATTTAATATTGAATTAATTCTGGTTTCAAGAAATGGAAACAGTCCGAAATCAACATGACCTCCCAACGATTGGTTATATGAATCGTAAAAATCTGTCATCGAATATCCCCAGTCGCGTGGGTAGTATGAGTCGTTTTGCAGATATGGAGCAATCATATCGCGGCGTTGCTCAATGGCAGTAATAAGCGAATCTAAATCGATGGTCTCAGTAACAAGTTGCTTCATGTAATAGGTATACTGATCACGTAAAAAAGAGTCGTTCATAATGCGCTCATACAAAGGGCGGTAATGACTGCCATGTTGTTGCCAATCGTATATATTCCGCTCGGACCAATCTCTGTCTAACCAATCAATTCCAAGTGTATTGTCAAGATCATATGGAATAAATTCAAACTTGTCGGTCATTGTGTTATGGTATAAATAATAATTATTCTGATTATAAATATATCCATCCCAATGACCAAATAGTATATCTGATGCTATTACTTTTAGATAATCATAGGTGTTAAAAACTTTGTCCAGCTCGCATTCCAAACTACCATCTGGGATATTATTTAATACATCGATAAAATGAGCAATATCAGCATAATCATCTAATTCTTCGTTAATTTTCAGTTCGTAAACACGTCTGTCGCCTTGTTCAAGTTTATACAAATCAGGATCATCACCAAGGTAATTTAAGTTTGCAGGCCATAAACATTTATATTGATTACCATCATTATATGTAAAACGCGATTTTATAAATTCTTCATCAATATGCTCAACACTAATATACAAACCATAGTAATTATTGTTAATATATACCTGCACATGATTTGCTCTTGGTGCGGGTATCTCCATTTTACGCAGTACATCCCAACACACTTTTGAACGGATTACTGATGGGTCGTTATGCTCGCCGTTAAGATTAAGTTTTTCAACCCCATAATACTTTCCACCTGACGTAAATCTGTTAAAGGATACCTTAAACGATTTTTTTTTAGAATGACGGGAGGTATTTCCTCTTAACCTAAATCCAACAGGTTCAATAGTATCAACTATGGTTCCGTTATTAAAAATAAATCTTGCGGTAAATTCAATATCACTGCTAAGGTTCTCATCCTGATATAACCATTCCAAAGTATCGGGATCAATTGTTATATCAATACGTGGTACAACATTATCAATATACAGAGGTCCGTTATCAGGGAAAGTGGGCTGGCTAAAAACCGAGATTGTGGTAATTAAAAATATTATTATTGGAAACAACTTTTTCATTTCGATTGTTTATTTATTGAGCAAAATTAACCATAAATTAAATCTACAATTTGAAATGTTTTCTATCTCCCATTAGATTAATTGCAATAAATGAGATTAATCATATGGTTTATGACAAATTTTTCACATCTAAGGTTTCTTATATAAAGCTAAATCACATATACTGATTCAATTCGGCTACCGTACTATACAACTCCAGTTCCATTTTAAGCAGGTTATCAATACTTTCATAGTACATAGAAAATTCATATATATATTCAATTAATGAAATTTCGCCGTTATCAAGTGCTTTTTTCAATACAAATGAATTGTTTAACAATTCCATTTCAATACCATAGGAGCTAATTTCTTTTTTTAATTTAACAGCCTTGTTATGAAGAGAATATAATCGGTTATAGAACTGCAATTTATGGTCAGTTTCCATATCAATTTGAGCAAGGGTATTTCCCTTAATATGTTTTACGGTGTTCTTATTCTCCCATAGAGGTATTGATAATCCAACCACAACACCCTGAAACTTTTCGCCAACAATTGCTTCACTCATGTAACCTGCTTCTATTTTGGGCAAACTCATGGCTCGGGTATACTTTTCCTGGGCACGATTAATTTCTATTTCCCGTCTAATCCAATTAAGTATGGGATTATTTTGCTCGGCCTTTTTAAACCAGGTATCAAAGTTATTTGGTAATTCCAAGTCTAAAAATTCATCTTGGTTATATTCTATTTTCTTACCACCATTGTACCCGATTAGTGTATTTAAAAGGGCATCAATTTCAATATTAACATTAACCAGATTATTTGAAATATTTAATAGTGCTAGCTTTACCTTGTTATATTCAAGTATATTGCTTTCACCAAGTTCATATTTTCTTTTGTATGAATTTACAATTTCCAAAGCGTGTGTTTTTCTGATTACCAGTTCCTTTTTTAAAGCATTGTTATAAACCAGATTTAGACAAATAAGTTTAACCTTTAATAATGTTTCTCGGAGTTGTTTATTATACTCTAATTCAACCTGTTGGTTTTTTAGTTTACTGATATCACTTTTGTATTTATAAGCTGATGGGAAATCAAATCCTTGTTTTATTGTAAAGTCGGTACGGTTACCCATGGTTGCCGGATTACTCCATAAATAGTGAACCTCAACTTCGGGGTTTTGTAGATATTTACCCGTATTATTCCCAATCTTTTCTGCATCCAAATAACTCCTTATTGCTATTAGTGATGTGTTATTTTTCTCTACCTGCTCAAGTATGCTGCCAATATTGTTTTGAGATTGAAGCAGGCAACCGTAAAACATCATAATAATTATTAGTCTGTATTTCATTTTGCTATATTTTTTGTTTTATTGCTTTTCCATTAACAAACCAACTATATACAATTGGAACAATGTAAATATTGAGCAATGTTGATGTAAGTAACCCTCCAAGTATTACTTTTGCCATTGGGCTCTGGATTTCATTACCAGATAAATCACCATTTATGGCCAGAGGTATTAGAGCTAACGCGGCTGTTAATGCTGTCATTAAAATTGCATTTAGCCTATCGGATGATCCAAGTATTACAATATCATGGATGGATTTATCTTCAATATATAGTTTCTGATAATTAGAAATTAGTAGGATTCCATTTCGGGTGGCAATACCAAATAACGTTATAAATCCGATTATCGCCGGAATACTCAGTATACCTGATGTAAAATAAATCGAAAACACTCCTCCTATAAGAGCCAAAGGTAAATTCAATAATATTATACCTGCTAATTTGAAGTTTCTAAACTCTTGGTAGAGCAACAAGAAAATAATAAGTATAGCAAATATTGAAGTTAGTAACAGAGTTCGGGAAGCTTTAGATTCGCTCTCAAACTGACCACCATATTCAATTCTATAACCTTCGGGTAACTCGATTTCGGTATTAATCGTAAACTGTATATCTTCAACCACACTTCTTAAATCTCGGCCCGCTACATTTGCAGAAATTACAATTTTACGTTGTACGTTCTCTCGACTTATGGAACTAGGGCCCGAAACTGAAACAATCTCAGCCAATTGTTCCAAGGGGACTTTCTTTCCATCGTGAGTTTCAATCAAGGCTGAACGAATACCTTCAATGGTTTCAGTATAATCCTTGTTTAATCTTAAAATTAAATCAAAACTGCGCTGTCCTTCATATATATCAGCAAGTTTTTCTCCTCCAAAAGCAATATCAATATATTCATTAAATTGCTCAATACCTATTCCATAGTTTGCAAGCATATCACGATTTGCACGTATTTGTATTTGTGGTATTTCCACTTGTTGATCAACATTAACATCTACTAAACCATCAATATCAATTATGGAGCTTTTTACCTGATTACCAATCGAAAACATGCGATTTAAGTCGTTGCCAAATAGTTTAATGGCAATGTTCGCTCTTGTACCCGAAAGCATATGGTCAATTCTGTGCCCAAGTGGTTGACCAACAGTAAAGGCAATCCCCGGAATTCCAGCTAGTTTATCTCTAACATTGTGCATAAATTCTTCCTGCTTTCTGTAATTAAGCACAAAGTTTACATCAATCTCGGCACTATTGGTTGTTTGCGAATGCTCATCAAGTTCTCCTCTTCCTGTTCTTCGCGCAGTACTTGTAATTTCTGGAATTTTTAACAATTCAGTTTCAACCAAGTTACCCAGCTTATTACTCTCATCTAAAGATATCCCAGGCTGTGTTACTACCGAAAGCGTCAACGACCCTTCGTTAAATTCCGGTAAAAAACTACGCCCTAGTGAATAGAAAGCTGCAATTGAAAAACCAAATAATACTATGGTTAGTACAATTATAAACCTACTATGATGCAACGACCACTTTAATGATTTTTTATAATAGCTGGTCATATTTCTTACCAACCATCTATCCTCTTTATTTTTTGCAAGATATAAATCATTACTTAACATCATTTCTGATAACAAAGGAGTTAATGTCATTGCAACTATCAACGAAACAAATAATGATACAATAAATGAAATTCCCAAAGGTTGTAACATTCTACCCTCCATCCCCGAAAGAAAAAACAGAGGTAAAAAGGCAACCATTATTATTAATGTTGCATTAAATATTGATGCACGTATTTCTTTGGATGCTTCATAAACAACTGTAAATGATGTTTGCCTTTGCGCGATGGGTAATAGTTGATTTTGTTTTAGTCGCTTATACACATTTTCAACATCAATAATTGCATCATCAACCAATGAGCCAATGGCAATGGCCATACCTCCCAAACTCATTGTATTTATGTTTAACCCTAGAACTTTAAGTACCAGAATTGCTCCCAATAAAGATAATGGTATCGCTAACAATGAAATTAATGTTGTTCGAAAGTTTCCCAGAAAAATAAAAAGAATAATTACTACAAATAGCCCTCCTTCTATTAATGCCCGGAGCACATTATTTACAGAAGTTTCGATGAAATTTGCCTGACGGAATATTTCGGTATCCAGTGTAACATCAGGAGGTAATGTATTTTTTAGTATGGCAAGGTTCTCTTCAATTCTTTCAGTAACATTTAAAGTATTTGTATTTGGTTGCTTTGAAATGGAAATTATAATTGCTGGTGATGCATTTTCAGATGCATAGCCCATTTTTACAGCACTACCTATTTTAACTTCAGCAACATCACGAACTTTAATGGGTTTACCATTTTTAAGTTTAATAAAAGTATTCCCGAGTGTTTCAATATTTGATGTTCGAGCAACCCCTCTTACAACATATTCATTGCCAAATTGCCTTAAAACTCCTCCTGTTGAATTCTGACTTATTGAACTACAAACATCAGCCAGCTCCGATAATGAAACCTGATGGAATGTCATTAATTGAGGATTTGCAAGTACCTGATACTGTTTAAAATCACCACCAATTATTGTTACCTGTGATACTCCACCTGTGGCAAGAATAAGCGGTTTTACATTCCACTCGGCAATGGTTCTAAGCTCCATCATACTTGTACTATCCGATTGCATTCCGATGAAAAATATTTCACCCATAACACTTGATTGTGGAGCAAGAGTAGGCTGCTCAACACCAATGGGCATTTGAGTAGAAACACTAATGAGTTTTTCACTAACTATTTGACGAGCCTTAAAAATATCTGTACCCCAATCAAACTCAACCCAAACAAATGAAAAACCATGTGCAGATGTAGATCTTACACGGCGTACATCGGTAGCACCATTTACTGCTGTTTCTATTGGGAACGTTACTAATCGCTCAACTTCTTCGGAGGCCATTCCATGAGCGTCAGTCATTACCACAACTGTAGGGGCTGTTAAATCAGGAAATACATCCACATCCATTTTAAGTGCTATTCGTGTTCCTGTAACAACTAGTATGACTGAGCAAAGCAATACCAGATACTTATTTTTAAGCGAGAATTTTATAATATTGTTTAACATGTCTTGAGATTTTAAATTGTAAGTTTTAAATTGTAAATTAGTTGCTTTGTGTCGTTTTTACGATAGCAGTAAGGATATTTACAATATCTTCAATTTCATCAAGGTATTTTTTTAAGCTAATTTTAATCAAATCACTTTTATCAAGTAGCCTAAGCCAATACCTCGTTTCTCTGGCTTCTTTTGAGGCTATTGATAATTTTGCAACGAAGTCCTTCCTTGAAATAGCTGCAATTGATTCTTCGACATTCGCACCTATACTGGTTCCACTCCTAAGTAATTGTTTGGATATTACATATTCATTATGATCTTTCAAATCTTGGTACAACTTAATAATGCTCAATGCAAAATCAAATGATTTATTTAGTATCATATTCTCTTTTTTCATGATCCAGTTGAATTTAAAAATTTATAATTCAAAATTTATAATTTCATTAATGAACATGACCTGAATGAGCATCCAAAGCACCTGTTCCTCTTGCTAGTTTAATGTGAACGGCACCTTTGGTTACAATTCTTTCCTTGTTTGTGATTCCTTCGGTTATTTCAGTACGAATACCATCGGTTACTCCAAGTTTTACCTCTCGCATTTCGAATAATTCAGGATTGATTTGTACAACCACAAAGAAATTACCATGATTTTCAAGAATTGCAGTTTTTGGAATGGTAATTACTTCGTTTTCACTATTTGTTCGTAAATATAGCTCGACAAAACTACCAGGCATAAATCCCTGAATATAATCGATTTCCAGATTTATGGGAATTAAAAAATTATGATTATTTGTTGATCTCCCATAGGATATAATCTTGCCGTTTAGGTTATCCAAAGTATAGATCTTATTATCATAAAGTGTATGTATAGTGGCTGAATTTATATTGTCGAGTATGGCGTGATATTTTTGTTGTACATCGGCATGCAAAAACAATGATCTGTTTTGGGATATGCTTACAACAGGTTGACCAACTTCAACATACTGCCCATTTTTTGCCAACAGTAATTTTACATATCCATCTACAGGACTGTAAACCGACTGCCCCGAACTATCAAAATTGTTTTTAATGTTATTAAAATTCACTTTTGCATTCTCATACTTATTTTTGGAAATCTGCAGTTCCTTTTCAGAAATTATTTTATCCTTTGCCAATTCCTTTTGTCGTTGATATTGAGATGAAGCTAATTCAAAGTTGTTTTTTGCTTCAATAAAACGCACCTCTGAATTATCATCCATTAGATTACTACCCGAAACCGAAAATAATAACTGACCTTTTGTTACCTCTTTACCCTCGAGTATTCCATAATCAGATAGCAGAACAACACCATTTGTAGCAGATGTAACAAGTATTTCATCATTTGGTGCCGAATTTATTTGTGCAGTAGTTTTTATTACTTGTCCCATCGAATCTACCTTAGGTAAATTTGAAGCAAAATCAATTTTCCACGATTGTTCTTTTGAGAAAGGTATTGCATTTGGTGTTTCAATGGTTAGTTCCTCTGCAAAATGAATAGCATCATGCTCATCGGCAAATACTTTTACTTTTGGAATTACTATTTTATAACTATCACTTTTCGTATTAATATCAAATTGAAGTTCACCAACTCCTAGGTTTTTTGGAACAATATTGAAATTGTATTTGCCCGATTTCGTGACATTTGTAATTGTTTGGATGGTCTCTTTACCAAAAACAACCAGCTTTATTGTCATACTTTTTGCATCACTTGGTTTATAATCAGTCAGTTTAGTAAGATATACTGATATATTCGACTTATGGCCAATTACAAAAGGGTCAACAACAGCGAATACCTCAAAATTATTGCTGTAAGCTGTGTAGTGAACTTTTGCATTGGATTCTGAATGATCGTGTGAATCGTTTTCAATAGCACTTTCATGACTGTGATCAACTGGATTTGAATTATCCTTGCATCCTACATACGATAATGCTAGAAATGCAAATAAAAAAATATTTAATTTCATTTGTATTAATTTAAATCTTTGAATAAAAAAATGTCTAGCGTAATTAACATCACACTGCATCATAGGAAAACTAAGATTTAAACTATTGGGGGAGCACGTAAGCCTTTACAAGAACTTACAAATTTGTTGTAAAGAAATAGATTACTTTGATACAACTGTTGAAATCCAATGGAAGTTGAATTTACTGTTTCCATATCAGTTTCCGGTAACTGCACATCAACAGCATTATAGCTGTTACTTAGAAGTATAACCAGACTATAATCGGGTTTAATATTATCAGTTGTAACAATATAAACCTGATTTAAAGCACAATAATCAGTATCCTTACTTGTGTCGTGATTATGATTATGGTCGGATGAATCATGTGTATGATTTTCACCATCTGATTCGCAGTGTGAAACTACTATACAAACTTCACTTTCATGATGATGGTGTGGAATAACAAGGTTAGCCAACAACATTAGGTTGGCAACAATAATAAACAATATGGCTGCTATTCGAATAAACATCCTTTTGATTAATGGCGCAAATATAAGTTATAAAAGCAGTATCTGCCAAAAAAGAAATTGCATTATCATTTTTTTAACAAAAATAAAAAAAGCTACCTAACTCCCAGAATGATCTAAGAATCAAGTAGCTTGTGAGATGACAAAATTTTCTGTTAATTAACTTTTATGAATTTCTTTGTGAAAGAATAACCATCATTGCCAATTATCTGCACAAAATAAGTGCCTGATTTATATTCACTAATATCAACCAGTATGCTTCCTGAACCACTAACTTGTAGATTATTATCGTATAATAATTGGCCTGATTGGCCATAAATTCGGCAATCTATTGAAACTGAATTATCTATTTCAATATTAATGTTTATTTCGTTTTTGGCTGGATTAGGATAGATTTCGAAGGATGGTAACATCTCTTTATTATCAATACCTACAACCATTTGGTTTGCGTAATCCAAATCAAATCCAAAAATCACATCATTTTGAATACTGCCTCCAAGAATGTTGTTTGTCCTTGTGGGTACATCTGTTATATACAAACCTCCAGCAATGCTACCCGTTTGAGAAATACTCTTCATATCGATCATGTTACCAGTTTGAGCCTGTGTTGCTATATCATATTTTACAATCATGGCTCCGGTGCTATCCTGACTAAATCCCCAAAGTGACGGACCACCATAGGTATAATTATCAAATGCCAATCCACAAATAGCATTCATGGTAATGCCAGTTGCGATCCACGAATCGAGTATATTGCCCTGCTTATCAATCTTATTAAACTCAGGTGACCAGTTACTGCTTGTCCATAATACATCCTCTACCGGATCATATGCCATACCGCGTATATTAAAACTAGTATGAAAGGTATCAATTAGCACCTTGTTTTCAAGATCCATCACATAGAAATATTCATTATTATTCCCACCATAATAGTATTGTCCATCGTAGGCCATATCTCTAACTCGTTCCACACCAGGAATCACAAACTTTTCTACAACATTACCCATAAGGTCGTATTTGCCTATGGTATCACCCAACCATTGTGCTACATAGATATATGTTCCATTTGATTCAACTCCATATTCACCTACAAAAGCTGTACATGGAAAATAGTATTGCAAATTAAATGTATCAAGTACTCCTGAAGCTGATGAAGTTATATTGATATTTGGTGACATTTCAACAAATGTTTGCTGAGCCATAATGTTTATACTTAGAAAGCAAACTGTAATTAGTAGTAGTTTTTTCATGATGTTTTGATTTTATTAATATTTTTAAGTTATCGTTGTCTTTTAAAGGGACTAATAATACTAACTTGGTTGTATGACTTAAGAAAATAATTTCAAAAGCCTTATTCACTTTATAAATTTCTTTGTAAACGAATAACCGTCTGCACCAATTAACTGAACAAAATATGTACCCCTTTTAAACTCAGATATATTAATAAACAGATCGTCTGACGACAAACTGTTTTCATACAATACACTCCCACTCTGATTAATTATTCTGCAAATAATCTTTTGATTATTGTGATAGGATGTGGAAATGCATATTTTATCCTTTGCAGGGTTCGGGTAAACATCAAATTTTTTGAGCATTATATTCTCTTCTGAGTCAACAAGTAGATTAACATAGTTCAGATCAAGAGCAAACACCAGTTGGTCCTGTATAATACCTACCAGCATAAATTCGTAATAATTGTTTATTCGTTGAATGCATAGCCCACCAGACATTGCATCTTCAGCTACAAGACAAGATATGTTTATAATATTGCCTATTTGGGATTGAGTCTCGATATCATACTTCACGATAAAGTTCTCTGCATTATCATTACAAAGAGCCCATAAATATGGTCCTTTATTATAGTAAAGGTAATCGTAAGCTAGGCCAGTAATATTTACTGGATTGGCTCCTTCAGGTATCCATGAATTGATAATAACACCAGTAAAATCAAGTTTATTAATTTCTGATGAACCTTCCTCCGTTGCATAACACAACCAGTTATCATAATCATATGCCATACCTTGAATTGCAAATGGCATATGTACTTTAGCTACAAGGTTTCTAATTTCCATATCCATTACGCACAAAAAACTGTCTATGGATCCACCATAGCAAAACTCTCCATCATAAGCCATATCTCGGATATTACCAGCTCCCTCAATTACAAACTCTTCGAGAACACTTCCCATCCTATCATATTTTGCAATGCTATCGCCCGAATATTGTGAAACGTAGATATCCTCACCATTTCCTTCAATACCATATTCACCCTCAAATGCTATGCATGGAAAAGAGAAATAAAGATCCAATGAGTCAGGTTTAGTATAAGAGTCTGTTATTAGTTGGTTATTTGGTATGGCACTAATTAAGCTTTGCTGAGAGATTATTCCAGTGCTGAAAGTACATAGAATTATTAGTATTAGGTTTTTCATAACAAACTGGATTAAACTAGGTAACTAATTCAAATCTCTTATTCGTAAAATTACAAATAAAACTCTAAGGAATAGAACTGAAGTTACCTAGTCTTCCAAAATAGTTATGCAAGGGGTTAT
Source organism: Bacteroidota bacterium (assembly GCA_016845105.1). Lineage (GTDB taxonomy): Bacteria > Bacteroidota > Bacteroidia > Bacteroidales > F082. The sequence goes on from JAERTF010000203.1 coordinate 25,825, forward strand.
TTCGACAAATATTGAAAGTAAAATGTTTTTTCTAAACCTTATCAATATCTATCTTAAAATCATAGGATTTTCTGCGGGAGCAGTAGGGTAGAATAATCTCTTCTGTATCACCTTCGTAACTAGCTTCTGCACAATCAGTTGGGTCACAACATGTATGGCAAACTCTTTTATAAGCTCTAAAATCCAGAAGTTCCACATTAGGAGATAGGAAACCATCCTTTACTGGCTCTTCACGTAATAAGTCAGTGCTAAGATATTTTTTATTACTGTCGGGAAAAACAGTAACTACCACAGAATCTTTTCCCAGTTCATTTTGAATTTTCAAAGCACCTATAAGGTTTGCCCCGGAAGATATTCCAACACCTATTCCCAGAATGTTTGCTAGCTTTTGTGCCATAATAATTGCATCACCATCATCAACCTGTACTATTGAATCGAGTTTATCCAATTCAACAATTGCTGGAATAAACTCATCAGATATCCCCTGAATTCGATGCTTGCCTACTTTATAACCTGTTGTTAAAGTTGGTGAATTTGCTGGTTCCAAAGGATGAACTTTAATGTTATTATCCATCTCTTTTAAGAATTTCCCAACACCCATAACAGTACCTCCTGTGCCCACTCCTGCAATGAAAGCATCAGGTTTCATGTATCTGTATTTAAGCTGCCACCATAATTCAGGACCTGTTGTTAAGTAATGTGCTTCACAATTATCTTGATTAGCAAACTGGCTGGGTAAAAAAGTATCATTGCGTTGGCTTGCTAGTTCTTCAGCCATCTTAATACTTCCTAAAAAACCACCTTCTTCTTTAGTTACAAGACGTATTTCAGAACCGAAGCTTCGTATTAGATTCTTACGCTCATCGCTCATCCAATCGGGCATAAAAATTGTAACAGGATGACCCAATGCTCTGCCTATTGCAGCAATGGATATTCCAGTATTTCCACTAGTGGCTTCAGCAATCCTATCACCTGGTTTTAGTTTACCATTCGATATTGAATTACCAAGTATATGAAAGGCCATTCTGTCCTTAATACTTCCTGTCATATTCATATTTTCGGCCTTGGCATATATCTTTCGATTTTCACCATTATATACAAAGTTTATCTCCAATAAAGGTGTATTTCCCACTAAACTTGATAAACCAGCAATCTTCTTTTCGAATGCATTCATACAACATTTTTATTTAATACAAAATGGATATTTACACTTGGTTAAAAGTAAATAAATATGCTGGTGGCACTAGTGTAGACCTCAATTTATAAACTTTACAAATTAGCATATATATCAGTCATACTGCATGTTACAGGCGGTATGAAATATATCATACTATCGAAAATGGTAATTCAGTATCTATTTGCTAATTTTTATCTTCACCCCACCAATTATCCATAAACCTGGTTGTTGAATATTTCCAATGTCGTAATACTTTTTATTTAGGAGATTTGAACCAGATACGCTAAACTCAAAATTATTAAGTTGATACAATAATTTAACATTGAGCAATACTACAGTTGCATATTGAGTTTCTCGACCTGTACCATAATCAATATATGATCCATTTCTTTTTTGAATGGTTGTAGTCCATGTGGTAGAAAGCTTTTCAATAATATCATGACTTAAAAACAAATTAAGGTTGTGAGTTAAAAAATCCATGGCATATAGTGAAATAATATCTGTATTATCTTTTTCAGAATTCAACCAAGAGTATTTAATACCAGCATAATTAAATACTCCTTTCGAGAATCGCTTATTGGCCGATAACGAAAATCCATATGTATTCAACTTTGATAAGTTGGCACTTTGCCATTTTTCCTCTGGTGAATATTTTATCCAGTCAATAATATTGCTGCCCATCCTGTAGTAACCAGAGATGGAAGCATTAAAATGATTATTAAAAAACTTGATACCAACTTCGGTACTAATGGATGATTCCGGTTTTAGATTTGGGTTACTAATATTAGTGGGACCTTGATAATAAAGATCTGTAAATGTGGGGAGTCTTATTGCTTGATTCGCATTTGCGAAAATCTTTAAATACTCATTGATGAAATATCCAATATCAATTCCGGGAGAAATATGTGTTCCAAACTCATTGTTATGAAACAAAGATAAACCGGCAGAGACCGAAATATTATTAAATGAATAAAACTGATTAATGGAAATATTCGCATTGTTCCGCCTTTTTGATTTATCATAATACCCATCTGTACCAGCTATAAAAACAGTATCGGGCATTGGTTCACCCAACACATTACTAACTATCGATTCGGATTTTAATCCCAAAGAAATAGATGTATTACCCATGAAGGAATTAAACCTAATTGCAGCATCTACACCAATTATATCCGTTCGGTGATAGTTATGACCCTTATATGGGTATAATCCATTTGGTGCTGGAAACCCAGCAGTATCTGCCTGATTAATATATACTTCATTCTGTTTTACATACCAATTCTTATCCTCCCTAAAGAGTTCAAACCGATCATTATTTCTGCGCCAGAAAGCAACAGTGCTAAACTTAACTTTTAAACCAGTTTCGAACGCAACGGATGTGAAATATGTGCGGATATGTTCGTATTGATTTGGATACTTCGGAGTGTAGAAACTATTTGCCCCAAATCCTTTGTCGAGCAAACCCAGATTAATTGCTATATCTCCATTTCTTGTATTGTAATGAGATGAATGGTTTATATTAATAATATTGAAATCGGTATTTGTGATATAACCACCCGACCTTTTGATACCAGCTGATGTACTATTTATTATATTTCCCAGTTTGTAACTACCTTTTACTTTACCATTTATATATCCATGTTGTCCTCCCTTTAAGGATAATGAAATAGAGCGAGTAGAAGGTTTATTACTAATAATATTAATGCCACCTGAAAATGAATTAGCTCCGAACCATCGGGTTCCTGGTCCTTCAAATATTTCTATTTTATCAACGTCCTCAATATCAATGGTCTGACTTAGGTTATGGTGGCCTGTTTGGGGATCATTTAATGAGATACCGTTTACCATTACCAAGCCCTGATCAAAGGATCCTCCCCTAAAACTAATATCACTCTGGACACCCATTGAACCCCGGGTTCTAATGTCAATTCCGCCATATATTTTTAGTAATTCATCGATGGATGAAACAGGAGCACTGCTAATTTCATCCCTTGTAATGATATGTAATGTTCTTGAAATATTATTGAACTTTACAGGATTAGCTGATGAGACAACTTCAAATTCTGATAGGTCAACTGTATCATTGGCGATTTGAGAGTATGTGATAATCACATTTAGTAATAAAAGTACTAGTAGTATGGCTTGTTTCATAGTCTTCTGAATGTTAAAAAAATCAGCCGGCAAATGTATTAAATGAACAACTAAAAACTCAACCTTTTGTAATTAATTGTTACGATAGATTATCCGTTTTAATATCCCATATGTATAATAAATTCCCAGTCAAAGACTGTCATATAAAAAAAGCTCTGTTTCCCAAATGAAAAAATGTGTTAGTCGCCTGATTACAAATAGAATATATATTAATAGTATTTTTGGCATATTATTTGACTTACATTTTTTGGTAAAAATTACGGCTATGAAAAAACTATTGGTATTCCTATTTAGCATAGTGTTGCTAGGTACAGCATGTAAAAAGAACAATTCTGATGATCAGGAAACAGTTACTCAAACCTCAATGGAGGAACTTGATATTGGTTCAGGTTTTAATTGGAAAACAACCAAAAACTACCAATTAACTATAACAGGGAATGACAATGGCATCATTGAAGTTATATCAAATGATGATATTCCTTACCAAAAGGCATTTTTAACTTCCGATGTTCCTTATAGCATGAAACTTACTCTTCCTGCATATGAGAAATTTGTTAAGCTAAAGTTTATGGATCAAGAAGTAAGTATTGAGCTCGATTCTGAGACTCTTACTTACAAGTTTTAATGGAATTTACTAACTATTCTAAAAAAAGACATTGGCTATGAAATCAAAAACACAACATAAAATCGCATCTCTGACTATAGATAATAAAAGTTATTCAAATACAACAATACGTGGTGTTTGGACAGGTTTATTACTAGTTGCTTTTTCAATGCTATACCTTAATTCGCTGGGACAGGACTATCTAAAAGTATATACCAGCGCACCACTTGTTATGGTTTCTGATGCAACGGGTACAAAATATACAGAAGGTTTTAGCAGTTTCTCAACTCCAGATGGCAGTTGGGCGCCTTCATCAAACCCATATGTATCCACTAACATTGGAACTTATACTCAAACAGTTGGATCATCGAGTATAATTCAAGATAATATTTATGGTGCAGGAACAGGTAATTATTTGGCTATCCAAACAGGCGCATCTGTGAGTTTGGTTTTTGAAAACCCAGTGGGCTATTTTGGATTTGCCTGGTCTGCTGGTGATGGAGAAAACAATATTAAAATATATCGAGACGGACAAATAATAGGAACTTTTAACACTGAGGATATAATTGACTTATTGCCAAATAATTCATCAGCTACAATACAGGCATTAAATGGTACTTATTATGATACTCAAGATTATTACGGTAAGCCAGGGAATGGTGGAAATTCAAATGAACCATATTCATTTTTGCACTTTGAAGCTACTGAAGGTTTAGAATTTGATAAGATCGAGTTTGCTATGGGTGCCGGTGGCGCCTTCGAAAATGACAATCATACAATTCTTGATGGAACACTTACAGTTAACACCTCCTGGGTCGAATTATTATCAGTTGAAACCCCAACAGCTAATGATGACAGTGGTACAGGAATGCCAGGAGTTCCAGTTACAATTGATGTACTTGATAACGATGAAGATGGTGATGCTCCGATTGATCCCACAACAGTACAAATAGCAGGAACAAATAACCAGGGTTCATCATTGGTTGTTCCAAACGAAGGAACCTGGTCCATTAATCCAACATCGGGAGATATTACTTTTACTCCATTAACAACTTTGGTTGGTAGTCCTACTCCAATTGAATATTTCGTATTGGATGATAATAACTATGCATCAAATCTTGCAACAGTAACAGTTACATATCCCACTGGACCAACTGCAGTTGATAACTCAACAACTACTCCAATTAACACACCCGTTGATATTGACGTTCTTTCAAATGACATTCAAGGGTCAACACCTATAGATCCTACTACAGTTACATTAACAGGAACTGCACCTAATCCAACAACTGAAGGTGTGTTTACAGTTAATAGTGGAACTGGCTTGGTAACGTTTACTCCTGTGAGCTCTTTCATCGGTATTGCAACCATAGATTATCAAGTATGTGATCAAAACTCATTATGTGATATTGCAACCATAACAGTTAATGTTGTATCGGGAACAAATAACCTTTTCCCAGCACTTGGGCCAGGTACACTTGCATTTGAAGACTTATGGCCAGGAAAAGGTGATTATGATTTCAACGATCTTGTAATAGATTATCAATTTGATATAAGTACTAATACAAGTAACATGGTATATAATATCGATGCAACTTTTACTATAAGAGCAATAGGTGCTTCTCTGGAGAATGGATTTGGTTTCCAGCTAGCGCCTGCAATACTTCCTGAAGATATTACTGTATCTGGATATTCATTAAAAGAAAATATAATTACTCTAGCTGGAAATGGCACTGAGTCGGGACAATCGAAAGCAACAATTATTGTATTTGATAATGCCTATCAAGAAATGACCCACCCTGGCGGAGGAATTGGTATTAATACTTCTGAATCGGCTCAATATGTTACTCCTGTTACATTAGTCTTAAATATTGCTGTTAAGCCAAATACATACACTTACGAACAATTGGATATTAGTAATTTCAATCCATTCATTTTTGTAAATCTTGATAGAACTGTTGAAGTACACTTACCAGATTACCCTCCAACAGATTTGGCAAACACCGACTTATTTGGAACTGCCAATGATGACTCAGATGTTGGTACTGGAAAATATTATAAAACCGAAAATAATCTGCCTTGGGCAATTAACATTTATGAATCATTTGAATATCCACAGGAGAAGCAACAAATTGTATGGGCATACTTAAAATTTGCAGCCTGGGCAACCAGCAATGGTGGTTCATTTGAAGATTGGTACAAAGATCTTTCAGGTTATCGTGATGATAGTAAAATATACTCACCACCATCTAAATAGCACAACATCTATTTTTAGAAGTGCTTGTAAAATGGTCAGTCTCTATTAAATAGATTGGCCATTTTGCTTTTATCAAATAGAATATATTTCTAATTTTACACAGATGGAGAATAGAGTATTACTAACACAAACCTTCGAGGTATCCAGAATTATTCATGGTCATTGGAGGTTAGCTGATTGGAAACTTTCGAACCAGGAGTTACTGAAGTTTATTGAGCAAGCCATAGAAATAGGAATTACCACTTTTGACCATGCTGATATCTATGGTGATTATTCTTGTGAAAAACTATTTGGAAAAGCCCTACATCTAAATAAAGAAATACGCAAAAACATCCAATTGATAACAAAATGTGGAATTAAACTAATCTCCAATAAATTTCCAGATCGTAAATATAAATACTATGACTACAGTTATCAACATATTATTCGTAGTGTAGATCTGTCCTTAAAAAATTTCAATACCGATTACATTGATTTACTATTACTTCATCGTCCATCTCCATTTTTTAACCCAATGGAAGTTTCAAAAGCGGTTACTCAACTTATTGAAAATGGAAAAGTCTTACATTTTGGTGTCTCCAATTTCAATCCAGAACAGTTTGAAATGCTTAATTCATATTTAGATTATAAACTTGTTACCAATCAGGTTGAGATTTCTCCTGCATGCCTTGAGCATTTCGAAAATGGCAATATTGACTATTTTTTAAAAGAAAGGATCAAGCCAATGGCATGGTCACCATTGGATCGTGGACAATTGCTATTTCCCAAAACAATTAAAGAAAAACGAATTTACAAATGCCTAACTGAAGTGGCTAACGAATTGAATGAAAACTCACTCGACAAGGTAATTTATAGCTGGTTACTTTCTCATCCGGCAACTATTGTTCCAGTTGTAGGAAGTGGTAATATCAGCAGATTAAAAAGAGCTGTTGATTCGTTGAACATTAACATGAATACTGAACAGTGGCTTAGAATCTATGTAGCATCCACTGGAGTTAACCTTCCTTAAAAATGAATATTTTTTGATCGCCGCCGTTTATAGTATTACTCCCTTTTTTTAATCACAGGATATTAACCAGTCGGCGTTAATAAACTACCTTGATAAAGTTTTGTGCGGTAATTAATATAAGTACTTTAGCATATGAACGATTATGCAATATTTTGCGTTATTAATCATATTTAACATCATATACTAATAAACAGCCGAATGAAAAAAGCACAAATTGCATCAACAATTATACTGTTACTCATAGTTACTATTACTCAAAATTCATGTAAAAAAGATGATAGCTCACCTGATACAAGTAGCAGCTATATATTAAAAGAACACTTACTAGAAACCGAACTCCCATGTTTTGTTAATATTATGTTTGAGGTTACCAACGCCGATGGTAAGGGTGTACCTAATTTGGTTACGAGCAACTTTGAAGTACATGAAGATGGCCAAACTGTTTCACCAACCGAATCAGCAATGACGGTCAAGAATAAAGATGGAGTTGCCTATAATGTAAAAACCGTGCTGCTTCTGGATAATAGTGCAAGTGTAGGTACAAACCTCAATGATATAAAAAATGCCGCCATAAATTTGGTTAACAATATTGTGAGCCAGCAGGAAATAGCGATTTATGTATTTTCGGAGGAAGCTATATTACTTCAGGATTTTACAAGTGATATACAAACACTTACTGCTGCGATTAATTCAATATCTTTAGGATATGCAACAACAAATCTTTATGGTAGTATTGAAACAGGAGTATCAAGATGGGAAGATTTTTACTCAACACAAGCAATTGAGCAAGGATTTTTAATTGTAATAACAGACGGTAGTGATACCCAAGGGTCAAGTACCCTACAAGAAGCCTTGGAAGCAATTAGTGACAAGAAAGTTTATTCGGTTGGACTTGGAAGCGAGCAAGATGTGACAGCTATGAAACAGATCGGTACTGCTGGTTACTATTCGTTGGAAAACTATTCCGAACTATCTGATAAATTTACTGAAATACAGGATGAGATAATTTCTTATGCCAACAGTTTTTATTACTTATACTACATGAGTCCTAAAAGAGGTAACAATACACATTCAATACGGTTATCCGTAAAGGGCAATAGCAATGGTTCTTCAAATGCTTCAATTCAGGGTGAATTTAGCAGCAATGGTTTTTACTCAGTACTTCAGGGAGTTGTAATTAACGATGGAATAGAGAGTATAAATTTATACAAAAGCAGTTCAAGTTCCCTTTCCGCAAAAACATACTTGGCGGTTAATAACCCTAATTATTCATGGCAATCATCAAACCCTGAAATAGTTTCAATCTCTCCTAACTCAAGTGACAACAGCAAAGCCACGATTATTGCCCATGGGGATATCAATCAATCAGCAACAATAACGGTAATCGATCTGTCTAATTCTCTTAACACTACAATTGAAGTAAATATAGTTGATAGTCCCTTTGGTAGTTTTACAGATGAAAGAGATAGTAAGGAATACCTCACAATTGAGATAGGAAATCAAGTATGGATGGCTGAAAATCTTGATTATGAATCAGAGTCAGGTAGTTGGGCCTATGAAAACAACCTCACAAATACCAGCACTTATGGTCGTTTATATAAACTAGAAACAGCTAGTACATCATGCCCAACGGGATGGCATCTACCAACAAACGACGAATGGTCTCAACTTATTAGCTACCTGGGTGGCCCGGGTGTAGCTGGAGGAAAAATGAAAGAATCAGGTACAGTAAACTGGAAAATACCAAATTCGGGCGCTACAAACGAAAGTAATTTTACTGCTCTTCCCGGGGGAATCCGCAATGCAGATGAAAGTTTTATAAGCCTGGGTGAAAACGCTTTCTTTTGGACTGCAACTTCAAATGATATAAGTAGTTCATATTATCGCATATTGGAATATAGTAGAGGATCAACGGCATATGGATATAAGAGCAATGAAACCGGACTAAGTGTAAGGTGTATAAAGGATTAGTTGATACTGCAAGTATAAAACACTATGATCTTCGAATTAATTGATAATTTCAAAATCAAGCTTTATGCTTCCATGATCAATAATAATTCTATTGGGTGATTCATTATTGTATTCAGACATAACTACTATTGACTTCATACTTCCTAAAAATTTCACCTTGTTAATTTCAGAAATATTACCAGCAAGAGTAGTAACGTAACCAAGTTTTTTTTTCTTCACCAAAAATGTATTCGGATTGGCATCATTTACACTAATGTTGGAAACATTTAATTCAGGTGGATAAAAAAGCAATCCAAAATCTTTTTTTAACATATTTACAAGCAGCTTCTTATCCAGAACTTCCATAATATAATGAATCTTTGGAGGAAGTAATTCCTCAACTGGAAATTCAATATCAAAATACTTCATTCCCAGCTCTGACATTGCAACTACTCTATAGGCACTATCCGATTTTTTAAATAAAGTTAAACCAGTTAGGTTAATACTATATATATCAATATTAGTCTTGTAAATACTTCTTTTAAAATCTGAATTGAAAACAAGAGGGTTGTTAATGTTGAATTTTTCAGATTTTGTAATTGGCTTATAACCAGCGACTGAACATGAAGTAACAATAAAAAGTATTGATATTATACCAACTAATGCAGGTCGTATTCTTTTTATTACTACAATCACTTCTTCTCAATTATAAAATTCTCATCTGGTATATCGATGTTAACCTTCTTATCTTGAAATAATATGGAAGTAAAATCATCTCCTGGTTCGTTGAAAATAACTTTTACAACCTCCATATTAACTTTGCTAAAATATATTTCAATTGATGAAAGCATCGAACTTACATTTTTATTTATTGGCACTAGTTCTGCCAAAAAAAGACTTTCGTTCTCCTTAAACTTCGCTAAAAAATCGGGGTTATCAATAAAATCGCCACTAATAGCAGTAACAATCATGCTATTGATCTCGCGAAACATTGGATTCGAATCAATGTCAAATTCATTTATTTTATTATTACTAAGAATTGTAAACTTTCCATTATGTATGGATATTATGTATTCAACCGGTGTATTGTATTGCCACCTAACATTATTCTCTTTCTTGAATAAAAATATCCCTTTACTAATTATGACTTCCTCAAGCATCCAAAGATGTTTTTCCTGAACAAATTTGCTCTCAATACTTTTTGTAAACTCAGCCTGTGAAGTTAACCTTAACTTAAGTTGTTCAATATCTTGGACTTCAACAAAAGAAGTATATTGTGCCATTGAGGGATATAATCCCACAGTAATTAATAATATTAACACTATGCTATACTTCATATGCCGGAATATTTAATAAACTTGTCAAACTTACAACTTTGTAATTATTAAATTCTAACCATTCCAAATATTCGCTAACAATTGATATTGTTGCCGGAACTGTATCATGAAACAAAACAATATCTCCGGGGTGAGTCTTTGATTTTAGCTTTGCTAGTACATCATCCGAACTTAGTATTGTGTCGAAAGAACGAACACTCCAGCCAATAGAAGTAAGTTTAGTCCTTTTTAATGCCCTACCAAGCATTGGGTTTGTAACACCATAGGGTGGTCTGAATAACGATGGTTTCTTCCCTATTATTTTGTAAATCTCATTATTGGTACAATTTATTTCATTCATCATTCTAGTTGAAGAAAACAAATCAAAAAACTTTGAGTGATAATATGTATGGTTAGCTATTATATGCCCCTCGGAAAAAGCTTTTTTAACAATTTTACTATTTAATGATACTGCTTCACCAGTACAAAAAAATGCAGCACTTACGTTTTTTTCTTGCAATAAACTAAGAAGCTTTGGTGTATTCTGTGAGTGAGGGCCATCATCAAATGTTATGGAAACCTCCTTTTCATTTGTGATGCCTTTACAATACGAATCAACAAAGTAATTAAATTTAATACTAGATGATCCAATTACATTAACTAACAAGTATATAATAGCTATGGGAATTAAATATACCAAGGATATAGTATTTAGAATCCACCCTAATACTATTAATAACACAAATATTATGGTAATTACATTTACCTTGATTCTCATAATAATGCAAAGTTATTCTTTTTACCTCGTTTTATGCAAAAGTAGAAAGTTGTAACTCGACATATTGAAACGATATATAAAGGGTTGAAATAATAATAATCACTAGTGTCCGGTAAAACTATTTTAAAACAGGTCAGACATATTTCAGTCTGACCCGTAATGTCTACTTTTGAGTTACCACACAAAAAAGACAGACATGGGTAAAACTACAAATTTTAACGGACAGCCAATATTTAA
>JAERTF010000204.1 GCA_016845105.1 Bacteroidota bacterium
ACTTCGCTATATTGTTTTATACATTTGTAGACAGCATTGGAAAAGTGTTTAAAAATAAATGTACTAAAAATTTGACTATTAATTAAGTATGGTGTATTTTTGTAGGATTTGACTGTTTTTTATGAATACATTTATCCACCTAACCTAAAACATAAATGAAAATATTTGCTAAATATCTAAAGGTATTGATTTCACTCATAATGCTTATGGGTTTTATTATAACTGTAGTGGGGCAAAATCAATCTAATGTTGAAAATGTATTAGATTCCCAATCAATTTTTGATAATAATTACATGCAGGTTCATGATGAATATAAATTGAGTTTGGACCCTCTTAATTATATTTATAATACAGATAATCGTAATATTGATGATGACTACCTTCTGTTTTTAAAGGATGTTGTAGTTGTTAATTCTGTGTTTTCTGATCCGAAAAGATATATATACACATACACCAATGATAATTTCTTAGACAATACCCTTATACAGGAAAATAATAATGGTAACTGGGAGATAGTAAGTCTTGAGTCGTTTACTTATGATACTTCGGGCAACGTACTAACTTCCCAATTAAGGGTATGGGAAAACGGAAGCCTTGAGAATCTTAGTCGTAATACATATATTTACAATGTTAATAATAATGTAGAAACCTATAATACTGAGTTATGGATTGGTAATACATGGACCAACAGTGATAGAGGTACTTATAATTATAATTCCAGCGGATACGTACTTTCCTTTTTAACCGAAAAATGGGAAAATAGTATGTGGGAAAATAACACTTACGAAGTTTATACATACGACGAAATGGGTCATTTACTAACTGCCTCTGGAAGTGTATGGATGGGAAATGGATGGGCTAGCGATCGTAGACACTCATATACCTATGATGCCAGTGGAAATTTAACTATTGGTCTTAGTGAAATATTTGTAGGTGATACCATTTGGGATAATCTTTACAAAGAAAATTATACTTATAATGGAGCCAATAACCGATTAACTTTCTTAGGCGAAAATTGGGAAGCAGGTGCATGGGTTAATAACCTTAATTATACATATGCATATGACGGACTAGGTTTTCTATCTAATTTAATATCTCAGATTTGGGATAATTCTGCCTGGGTAAACCAGTTACAAGAGGATTATTATTATAACGACTTTGGAGGTATTGAAACTGTATTTTCGCAAGCTTGGGAATCAGGTACATGGGTAAATTCATCAAATTCTCAGAATGACTATGACGAATTTGGGAATACTACTAAGGGACAGTTTTTTAACTGGGTTGATGGTAATTGGGGGCATACACTTGATGGAGTGTTAAAAGTATATTATAATTATAGTATTGATTTAACTTTTTTTACTGGTTATTTAGCAGAGATAAGCTATATATCTATATTAGTTGGTGAAAAAGAACTGCAGAAGAGTAGCTTTAATAGTTTTGTTTGTCATCCTAATCCCGTATCAAGTAATTCAACACTATCGGTAACTGTTAGTGATGATACTGACGCGGAAATAAATATTTATAATATTGCTGGAAATAAAGTGCAGACTATTTATAAAGGAGCCATAAAAAAAGGAAAACATAGCTTTATCATTTCATCAGGCAATTTATCAGCCGGAATGTATATAGCTAAATTTATTTCAGAAAATACTTCAGAATCGATTAAAATAATTATATCAAAATAAAAATAACTAAATGTAAACTAAATACTTTTTATCATGAAAAAATTAAATAAATTCCTTAGTCTAACACTGTTGACATTAGTACTGTCGGTAAGTGTTAACGTGATGGGTCAGAACCCTTTCGAAATTGAAATGATACAGCCCAATAATACTGATATTGATTGGATTGTTGGACATTCTTACACTATTTCTTGGACCGATAACCTTACCCAACCTGTAAATATTTATGTTGAAAATGATAATTTTACACCTGCTTTGAATTATAAAATCAATGCTACTGGTGTTGTTGGGTCGACATGGGTATGGGACATAAATGATAGTACAACAGCTGCTGTTGGATACAAAATTCGAGTTGAGAGTTCTGTAAGTCCTTTAGCATATAATGATGTTGGAGCAACTTTTGATATAGTTAATTCATTACCAGGCTCAATTGAATTATTACAGCCAAATGTTGCAGATATAGATTGGGCATGGAACACTACTCACGTTATATCATGGACTGATAATGTTGAAGAAGCTCTTGATGTTTATTTGGTAAATTCGGCTTTGGCTGTGGATGTTAAATTAAACACTACTGCTGTTGTTGGATCTACGTTTGATTGGGTAATTGCAAATACACCAGGAGGTAACCCTGCTGAAAATAGTAATTATAAAATTAGAGTTCAAAGTTCGTTATATCCAGACGTAGATGAAATTAGTGACAATACATTTACTATTAGTAAAACAGCAGGTACATTTAAAGAAATCTACCAACCAGATAATACAAGTTTAGTTTGGCGACTAAATTCAACTCATCTTATATCATGGCGAGATGAACTTGATGAACCAGTTGATATTTTTGTTCAGAGATTTGATAATACCGGAGATTTATATCAAATAGGTGATGATGTATTGGGTAGTACTTTTGAATGGGACTTAACAGCAAATACAATAGATCCTGCTGGTGCTGCACCATGGGTTAGTGGAGTTACTTACACTATAACCCTTAAAAGTAGTATAGATGAAACTATAGTAATGGAGAGTGAGTATTTTACATTAGCTAATACAAGTGGTGAAATATCAGCAATATATCAACCCCTAACTACGGCTAGTTGGACAATTGGTACAACACATATTATTTCCTGGCTTGATAACCTCGATGAACCTGTAGATATTTTTTATTGGAATGGTGCAGCCTGGGTGCAAGATAATACTGTTGATGTAGTTGGCTCAACATATGAGTGGACAATACCCTCCCTTTCTGCAGGTACTGATGTTTGTAAAATAAAAGTACAAAGTACTGTTGACGGTTCTGTTCTTCTTGAAAGTGATCTTTTTGATCTTACACTTACGCAAGGTACATACATTGATCTAATTCAACCAAATATAGCAGGTATATCATGGACACTTGGTTATGATTATTATATTTCATGGGATGATGATTTACTAGAAGGTGAAAATGTAGACCTATACTTATGTGGATACAATGTAGGTGGAGGTTTCGGATTAGAAGATTATATTGATATTGAATCAATAGCATCTGATATTGTTGGAAGCACGCATGTTTGGACTGTCGACCTCACAGGTATGGATCCTCTAGCTACTTCTTACAGAATAAAAATAGTTAGTCATGATGATGCAACTATTTTTGGTTATAGTACCTCAACATTCAATATAATCTTATCATTAGGTACCTTTATTACTATTGAGCAACCTGTTGCAAGTACTTATTGGATGAACCAAACAACTCAATGGATTTCATGGTTAGATAACTGCCCTGAAAATGTTTATATCTATTTGGATGAATACTATGATAATGGTACTGCATGGACAACCCCAACATATACACTTGCAGGGCCAACTGACCCTGACGTTATTGGCAGTATGTGGGAATGGGATATTAATCAAACGATAACAATAGTTACTCCACCTCATAAATATAAAATCAGAGTACTTAGCTCACTTGATGCAACCTTGGTTGGTGAAAGCGACTTCTTTCATATCGCACCATTCGGCAAAGCAGCAACCTCAATTGGTGATATTGATGGTGGACTTGCAGCCAATGTAGTAGTTTATCCTAATCCAACAAGTGGTACATTTAATGTTTCAGCTCCTGGTACTATTTCTAAAGTTGAAGTACGCAATTTAGTTGGTCAGGTATTGTTTACCGGAGTAGATTCTACAATTGATGTAAGTGGTTATGATTCAGGATTGTATATCATTAATATAGAGATTGAAGGACAAGTTGTTGCTAAAAAACTATTTGTTCAATAAACCACATATTGTTAGTGAGCACGTTATGCCCTCACTAATATAGATTATGGCATAAAGTATTTAGTTTTAAAGCCCGGTTTGCGAAAGCAGATCGGGCTTTTTGTTTAATAATATTAACTTGTCATATCGAGGAAAATGAAGCGTAGCGCAATGGCGAGATATCCCCTCCATATATTCTGTTATCCCAACTGAGCTTGCCCTTTTTGTCATCCCGACTGAGTGCAGCGAACGAAGGGATATCAACCCTTTCCCAACATAGATTCCTCTGTTCGTTCCCTCCGGTCACTCAATCGGAATGACAGGAAACGGTCGATCTGTTTGCTCCCTCCTGTCACTCAATCGGAATAACAGGAAACGGCAGCTCTGTTTGTTCCCTCCGGTCACTCAATCGGAATGACAGGAAACGGCAGCTCTGTTTGTTCCCTCCGGTCACTCAATCGGAATGACAGGAAACGGCAGCTCTGTTTGTTCCCTTCGGTCACTCAATCGGAATGACAGGAAACGGTAGATCTGTTCGTTCCCTAAAGTCGCTCAATCGGAATAACATCAGGTGTTAGTTCCAGTTACCATAACAGTGAAGTGACAACTTATAGAATCCTTTTAAACTTAATGGATTTCTAAATGTTTCCAACATTATCAAAAATGATTGAAAAATTAATTCACGATCACATAAAATTAAACACCCATTATATTAATTTTGTGGTAAATAATTTTTCCATGAAAATTGTCATAAGCAAAACAGCAATCCGTACAAAAATCATATATGCCGTATTTATTACATTATCAATCCTGTGGTCGGTAAACATCAACTCGCAAGATGTTGTAAAATACACTTTAAATGATGTTATTAAACTAGCCCAAAAACAATCACCCGATGCGCAAATTGCCAAGCATAGGTTTATTAGTAGTTATTGGGTGTATAGAAATTACAAGGCAAATTATCTTCCTAGCTTAAGTTTTGCATCAACCCTCCCTTCTATTAGTACAGGATTTAAAGATCAGTTTGTTGATGGTGTTACTACTTCGGTTTTCGAAAATGTAAACAGATATAGCCTGGATTTATTTTTGGAGCAAAAAATTGGATTTACCGGAGGTAAAGTCGAAGTAAGTTCGGGACTGTTAAGAACCGATAACTTCAAAAGTGATACTACCTGGCATCAATACACAACTAATGTTATAAATTTTGGGTTAACACAACCAATTTCAATGTATAATCCCGATAGGTGGGAAAGAAGAATTGAACCACTTAGGTATGAAGAGTCTAAACGTATATACATCGAGGCCAATGAAAAAATTGCGGTTACGGTTATTGATTATTTTTTCTCGTTTTTAATGGCTCAAATTCAGGTTAGTATTGCACGAAAAAATTATTCCAATTATGATACTCTTTATCGAATTGCTCAGGGACGATATACACTTGGGAAAATTGCTGAAAACGATTTGCTACAATTGGAATTAAATCTACTAAAAGCCGAATCATCAGTTGAGGATGCTGATTTAAATTACAATAACCGACTTTTTATTTTTAAATCATTCTTAAGAATAAAGGAAGAGACCAAGATTGAGTTAATTCCTCCATCCGAGACTAACCACTTTGATGTAGCTTTACAAACTGCTGTTGAGCAGGCAAAATTTAATACTTCGGCAGGATTGGAATTTCAAAGGCGTACACTTGAGGCTGAGCGAGTTGTAAAGGAGGCCAAAAGTGGTAGATTTGATGCTAATTTATACGCAGGCTTTGGATTAGGACAGGTTAGTAATGGTGATATTAGGGATGCATACACAAAACCCTTGGACGAGGAGTTTGTGTCGTTACGCATATCCATGCCAATACTTGACTGGGGACGAACAAGAGGTGATATTAAAATAGCCGAATCAAATCTAGCCCTTGTAGAAACATCCATTGAGCAGGAGAGAATTGATTTTGATCACAACATTTTTCTAAATGTGATGGAATTTAACATGCAGGAAAAACAACTTTTTATTGCTGCAAAGTCGGATACAGTTGCTCAAAAAAGGTTTGAGGTTACTCAAAAGAGATATATGATTGGGAAAGTAAACGATGTACTTGAACTTCAAAATGCTCAAATAGATAACGACAATGCCAAAATGGGTTATTATCGTTCGCTTATGACATATTGGAAAAGCTATTACGACATTCGTATGCTAACATTATATGATTTTAAACGTAATATGCCTATTATAATTGATGTTGATGCCCTACTGGAATAGTTTAAGTACAATTTAGTAAAGTAATATAGGTTAAGGAAGTAAATCGACTATTAACTCACTAACTAACAATAGTCCAATAATTACTATTGGAATTGCCATTAGTCAGGATTGTGAAAAACTATTTATTTCACGCAACTGTTAAAGGTCATGTTTATCATATTTACGAAAAAAAACAGTTGTAAAAAAACGAGTTCAATTGGTAAATATGTTTGCTAGAATTGATTAGCATAGTTATTGATTTAGCACATTGGTTAAATCATAATCCATTACTTTACTACTCCAATCTTCTGATTTAGATCAATTTGATTAGAATTCTCTTATTT
>JAERTF010000205.1 GCA_016845105.1 Bacteroidota bacterium
TAATAGAGTATAATATTGGAATACGTAACTACATTATTTACACGCATATTGAGGTTGATAAAATGGAACTCAATGGTGTTTTACTTATCGGATGGAATAAAAACTGTATAGCAATTGTCTAATGTACGAATTACAAATTAAAGCTTATGTCATGAAAAGAATAACAATATTATTAATAGCAATTATTACTTCCATATTTGGATTTGCTCAAAACAAACAATATCAGAAAACACACGAAAATGTAAAAGAATATATGGAAAAGTCAATTTTTCCTGAGCTTCAAAAACAACAAAGTTCTTATCTGAAAGAATTGTCAGAAAATGAAATTGATAAATTGGAAAAAATAAAAGGAGATCTTACATTCAGAAATGAAAAGAAAGGACATTTTCATCAAGACCGTGGAAACAGAAATAATAAAAACGGTAAAATGAGGAATGAAAAATTTTCGAAAACCCTATGTTTTGATGAAGTAAAAGGTTTTACAGAATCTCATCCTGAGCAAAATAAATCTTATAAAAAATTCATTGAATCCAATAAGCAGAAATGGATTGATGATATTAATAGTCTTCATGAAAATGGTACACAACCCATGAACAAAAATGGTGGTAATATGAGAATGGAAAAATTCTTTGAAAGAATCTCAAACCCTGAATGGTTACTACTCTGGGATTCATCGCATTCTCAAATGATGAATACAAAATCCAAAAGAAATCATAGGCATAATTATCATGGAAGGAAATGCACTGACTTGAATACAGAAATCGGACATGAAAGGTATGCCTCTGCAATGAGCAATATGGTGCCTGTTATTGCTGCTGAAAGAAAAAAATTCGACAGTAATTTATCAGATTCTGAAAGGGAGACAATTGAAACAACCCGTCAGAAAATAGAGGTTAGACGAATAATGTTTATGAATTGGCGAGAAAGTGAAGATTTTGTACCCGGCCAAAGAGCAGCTGATCCGGATTTTGATGGCATCCGTGAAGATATGCGCAATAGCATGGACAATTTACGAGAAATAGCATCAACTCATGAAAGTCAAATAGTTGACCATTTTGATGTGATTAAAAGCAATTCAGATGATTGGGAAATAGCATTAAATACGTTGTCCACAAAACCAGGTAATAAGCAGAATAATTATAAGAGAAGGTTTAAGCACAATAGATGTTCTTCAAACAGCTCTGTTATGTTTTTGTTATTTGATCCTGATAAATTTTCAAAATTAGATTTTGATGATAAAGTTAAAGTTGTTATTTATCCAAACCCTGTAATTAATAAATCTGAGATATTAGTAACAGGAGCACTGGAAAAAAACATTCAAATCAAACTCTACTCAAAGGATGGTAATTTGGCCACTGGTTTGTTTGATGGACAATGTAATGTTGAAGAGTTGAAGATAGATTTGAATGCTGATATGCTTGATAATGATATTTATATGCTTAAGGTAACTGTTAATGACAATGATATAACACGTAAAATCATTGTTAGTAAATAATAAACTAAAGAACTACGCAGGTTTTAACCCCATAAGTTATAGTACTATGGGGTTATTTTTTTACCCATAAATATTCCAAAGCTGCTGCCCGTGGCCCACAACTTTCGGTAATTGCAATTATTGCCAATTTATCGTACTCCTTTATAAGAAGATATTCACCCTCAAAACTACAATCTGCATCTTCTGTTATTACCATAACATTCTCAATGAGATTGAATTTTGCATATGAATTTGAATGACCATCAACAGAATCAAGCAAAATCCAATCATATGAATTATCCGTATTAAACTTTAATTCAACATTGTATTGTAATCCCTGGGAATCTGTTTGCAATACAGTCCATGATCCATATATGTCGGGTGATTGAATACTATCTTCATCCTTTTTACAAGAACTAATGAGAAATATGAATGATAAAGCAATCAATGATGAGAATAAATAGTTTTTCATGTTTTTAGGTTTGATAAATTATACTGGATTAATAATTAGTAAACTAAACAAATGTATATAAAATGAACTAATATTCAGTTTCACTATAAATTTTCACGTCAACGATTCCATCTGATGTAATTACTCCACGATACATTCCTGGTGTATTAAAGGTCGTGGTATATTCCCCATCTTTATCAACTGCAATTATACCTCCATCGCCCCCAATATTCTTAAGTTTTTCATTAATTACATAGTTCGCTGCATCATTAAGATGCATATCTTTATATTTCATTAAAGCACTTATATCATAAGCAACAACATTCCTAATAAAATACTCACCATGACCAGTTGCTGAAACTGCGCATGTGTTATTATCAGCATAGGTTCCGGCACCAATTAAGGGAGAATCACCTACCCGGCCTTTCATTTTATATGTCATTCCTCCGGTTGAGGTTCCTGCCGCAAGATTTCCATATTTATCAAGTGCTACTGCACCTACTGTACCATGCTTTTTAATCTTATTTTTTGATTTTGCCTTTTGGAAGCTTTTCAATCGTCTTTCGGTTATGAAGTAACTGGAATCTTCAACATTGAGCCCTTGGGTAAACGCAAAATTGTCGGCTCCTAATCCTGTTAAAAGGACATGAGCAGTATTCTCCATTACAGCTTTTGCTGCAAGAATAGGGTTTTTGATGGTATGAACACCGGCAACAGCTCCTGCCAGCGAAGTTTTACCATCCATAATTGATGCATCCATCTCAACAATACCTTCTTCTGTTAAAACAGAACCTTTTCCAGCATTAAACAATGGAGAGTTCTCCATAACCATAATTGCTGCTGTTATTGCATCCAGACTTGTACCTCCATCTTTAAGAATAGTGCCCCCCGTATTCAATGCTTCTTTTAGTTTTGCTAGATATTGTTTTTCAATCTCAGCTGGCATATTTTTCTTTAAAATTGTTCCTGCTCCACCATGAATAACAAGCACATATTGAGGAGCTTTTGAGTTTATAGATGTGTTGTTTTTACAAGAACTAAAACATACCAACAATACAAGTGAAATTATCAAACCGCGTAACATAGAAGTATCTTTAATTAGTTATTAAACTAGATATATAACTCTTAATATCAACCAAACCAAACATATCAGCCGATGTAACCAGAATTACAATAACAATTACCCATTTTACGAAATTTACACCTTTCGATACGGCAAGGCGCGATGCTATTAGGGCACCAATTACTGCTCCAATTGCAAGTATCAATCCATATTTCCAATTAACCTGACCATACCATAGAAAAACCAACAAAGTAAATGGTGCATATGCAAGAACAATGAATACCTTTATGGCATTGGCTTTAACCAGGTCAAACCCTGCCATTCCAACAATACCTGCCAATAGGAAATACCCAACTCCCATGTGTATAAATCCTCCATACACCCCTATAAAGAAGAAGGCCAGGTAGGTTGTCCAAGTAATTGGCTTTTCACTAATATTAGGTCTGCCATATAGATATTTTTGAGGCTTATACAAAATAAATACAAGCATAAAAAGCATAATAACACCTATTGCTTTTTCAAAGATATCTTCACGAATATCAACAGCAAACCAGGCTCCCAATAACGAACCAAATACAGCAGGTATCGACAACAGTAATGCTTTACGGGTTTCCAGAACCTTTTGCTGACGGAAACTGGTAGTAGCTGTTAGGGTTTGTATTATGATTGCTACTCTGTTTGTTCCATTTGCCAGTGGAGCAGGTAGCCCAAGCATCATTAGTACCGACAATGAGATAATACTGCCTCCACCTGCAAGTGTGTTAATAAAGCCAACAAGTAAACCTGCTGTTATTAAAGCAATTGTTTCGACCAAAACTAAATTTTCTTTTTTAAAGCATCCCAACCCTGGGCCACAAGATCAATTGAATTTTCATCACTTGTTATAAGCCGTTCCCCTTCACTAGCATCTGTCATATAACCAATAATTGTTATTTCAGGAATGTCTTTAACTTTTTCGTAATCATCTTGCGACACGGTGAATAGGAGTTCGTAATCTTCACCACCGTTTAATGCAGCTACTGTTGGCACAATATTAAACTCTTTGGCCAATTCATATGTAGTTTGATCAATTGGAATCTTCTCTTCGGAAATAACGCATCCGGTTTTCGAAGATTTACACAAATGCATAACATCTGAGGCTAGTCCGTCACTAACATCAATCATTGATGTTGGTATAATTTTTTCTTTTGCTAGTATATCAACAACTGTAGTTCTGGCCTCAGGTTTAAGCTGGCGTTGTAATATATAGTCATGTTGGCCTAGGTCTGGTTGAATATTTGGATCAGCTTGAAATGCTTTTTTCTCTCTTTCCAAAATTAGCAATCCCATATACGCACCACCTAAATCACCTGAAACACAAATCAAATCATTTGGTTTGGCTCCATTGCGGTAAACAATATCTGCTTTCTTTACCTCACCAATAACTGTTGCTGAAATAACAAGTCCGGATGAACTAGAAGTAGTGTCACCACCTATTAAGTCAACACCATATATTTCACATGCACTTTTTATTCCCGAATAGATTTCATCAATTGCTTCAACAGAAAATTTCGCTCCAACACCTATGCCCACAAGAAGTTGTTTCGGTTTTCCGTTCATGGCTGCTATATCAGAGAAATTCACAACTGCCGTTTTGTACCCCAAATGTTTTAGAGGAGTATACATAAGGTCGAAGTGTACACCTTCAAGTAGTAAATCTTTCGAAACAACTGTGAGCATTGATTTTTCGGGTTTAATTACAGCCGCATCATCACCAATTCCAAATAAAGTTGAATGGTTTTTTGACTTGATATCACCTGTAAGTTTCTCGATTAGACCGAATTCCCCTAGCTCTGATAATGGAGTTAGTTTCGCATTTGAATCATCCATGATTAGTAGTTTTTTGCAAAAGTACTTGAATTTTATTAACTCAAAAATATTGTTAAATTACTGTCTGTTATGGGAAAAATTTATAGTTTCACACTCTCTTAAGGATCGTATACAAAACAAATTATCATGATAGACTTAAAATTTGATTATATCAATGCATTGGATGTAATTGATCAACAGGATGTAATTGATTTTCAGAAACAAATAAACACACATTACAAGTCTTTAAAGGAAGGTACAGGTAAGGGGAATGATTTTCTTGGATGGGCTGAATTACCAAATGAAATTAACGAGGAGTTAATTACAAAGATTGAAGAATTAGCAGAAGAGATAAGAATAAAGTCAAGAATTTTTGTAGTTATTGGAATTGGAGGTTCATATTTAGGAGCTCGTGCAATAATTGAAGCTCTATCAAACTCATTTGCTCAATTAAATCAAAATGACGGAAACCCAATTATTCTGTATGCAGGTCAAAATATTAGTGAAGATTATACAGCAGAGTTACTTAAGGTATTGGATGACTATGATTATTCGTTAACAGTAATATCAAAATCAGGAACAACAACTGAGCCAGCTATAGCATTTAGGTTATTGAAGAATCATTTGGAAAGTAAATACGGAAAACTGGATGCCCGCGATCGTATTATTGCTATAACCGATAAGGAACGAGGTGCTTTGAAACAACTTGCCGATGAGGAAGGGTATCAAACATTTATTGTACCCGATGATGTTGGAGGTAGATATTCAGTTCTAACACCTGTAGGATTATTACCAATTGCAGTGGCTGGATTTAATATAAGAGAGTTTATCGGTGGAGCAATTAAGATGAAAGAGCATGTTGAATCCACATCATACATTGCAGATAATCCTGTATCTGCTTATGCTGCAACTAGAAATGCATTGTATAATCAAGGTAAAACAGTTGAAATAACTGTTAACTATGAACCTAAACTATTCTACCTTACCGAATGGTGGAAGCAGTTATATGGGGAAAGTGAAGGTAAAGAGAATAAGGGTATATTCCCTGCTGGAGTGGGTTTTACTACTGACTTACATTCAATGGGTCAATACATTCAAGAAGGATTAAGAAATGTATTTGAAACAGTTATCTCAGTTGAAAAACCTAAAAGGAAACTCAAAGTTCCGGTTGATTCTAAGAACCTTGATGGTTTAAATTATATTGCAGGAAAAAGGCTGCATGAAGTAAATCATATGGCAGAAACAGGTACAACTTTAGCACATGTTGATGGTGAGGTTCCAAACCTGAGAATCTCAATTCCTGAAATTAATGAAAACACATTGGGCCAACTTGTATACTTCTACGAAATGGCTTGTGCCATAAGTGGCTATATACTCGATGTTAATCCATTTGATCAACCGGGTGTTGAAGCCTACAAAAAAAACATGTTTGCATTGCTTGGAAAACCCGGATTTGAAAAGGAAACCGAAGAGATTTACAATAGACTTTCAAGCGAAAAATAGTGCTAATAATTAGTTTCGCAATAATATTCTGTCATTTTATTTTGCTAGTTATTTTTGATAAAAAACTAATTTGTGCTACCTAATCAATAGATTTTAGTTTGTCTTAATAAAGGGGGGATAAACACACCCCTTTTCATTTTTGTTAATTAATAGGGTTATGTAAATAGCAGATTGAGATTCCATTTACTGCATTGTTTTTTGTAAAAACAGAGGTAATGTAATTATTCTTATCTTTGCAGCCCTAAAAAAATATTATCATAAATACTTATTATATGTCAGAAGTAGCTGTAGATAAACTACAATATAAAATTGCAGACATTGCGTTAGCCGATTGGGGACGCAAAGAAATTGAAATTGCAGAGAAAGAAATGCCGGGTTTAATGGCAATTCGTAATAAACATGCTGATGCAAAACCTTTACAAGGAGTTCGTATTATGGGCTCACTGCACATGACAATCCAAACAGCAGTACTAATCGAAACACTAGTTGCACTTGGTGCTGATGTTAGATGGGCAAGTTGCAATATTTTCTCAACCCAGGATCACGCAGCTGCCGCAATTGCTGCCACCGGAACACCAGTTTTTGCTTGGAAAGGTGAAACTCTTGAGGAATATTGGTGGTGTACAAAACAAGCTTTATCATTTCCTGATGGTAAAGGACCACAATTAATAGTTGATGATGGTGGTGATGCTACATTATTAATTCACAAAGGATTTGAGGCTGAAAAAGATGCGTCTGTTCTTGATGTTGAGCCTTCAAGTGAAGAAGAGGGTGAAATCCTGAGTATTCTTAAATCTACTCTTGCCGAAGATCCAATGAAATGGCACAGGGCTGTTGAAGACTGGAAAGGTGTTAGTGAAGAAACCACAACCGGAGTTCACAGACTATACCAAATGTTTGAAAAAGGTGAACTATTGGTTCCTGCCATAAATGTTAACGACTCAGTAACTAAATCAAAATTCGATAACCTATATGGATGTCGTGAATCATTGGCTGATGGCATTAAGCGTGCTACAGATGTAATGATCGCCGGAAAAGTAGTAGTAGTTGCTGGTTATGGTGATGTTGGAAAAGGTTCGGCACATTCAATGCGTACATATGGCGCACGTGTAATTGTAACTGAAATTGATCCAATTTGTGCTCTGCAAGCGGCAATGGAAGGTTTTGAAGTTGCAACTATGGAAGAGGCAGTTAAAGAAGGAAATATTTTTGTAACTACCACAGGAAACAAAGATGTTATTACTGCTGAACACATGTCACAAATGAATGATCAGGCTATAGTTTGTAATATCGGTCATTTTGATAATGAAATTCAGGTTGTTCAAATGGAAGAAATTGCTGAAAAAACAAATATTAAACCTCAGGTTGATAAATATACTTTTGAAGATGGACATTCAATATTCCTTCTTGCCGAAGGCCGTTTAGTAAACCTTGGTTGTGCAACTGGACACCCATCATTTGTGATGAGTAATTCATTTACAAATCAAACTCTAGCTCAACTTGATCTTTGGGAAAATAAAGATGAATATGAAGTAGGAGTATACCGACTACCAAAATACCTTGATGAAGAAGTTGCTCGTTTGCATTTGGCTCAAATAGGTGTAAATCTAACAAAACTATCACAAGAGCAAGCAGATTATCTTGGTGTTAATGTTGAAGGACCATATAAACCTGAGCATTACAGATATTAAAACTTAGAGTGCTATTACAAAAAAAGGTGCTTGCAGTTTATTTGCAAGCACCTTTTTTTGTTTTATTAGGTGAGGTTGAATGATCAACCTAGAACGGAGTGAGTGTAAGACCAATTGAAATGGGATATAATTCAGGACCTCTACCCGTTTTAAATACATTTGACAATTGATAATATCCAAATAAATTAAACGATTTATAACCAACACGTAAGGTGAAACCATAGGCCCAATCTTCAGTATTGGAAATGTTCTTTCGTTTCACATTAGTTCTTCCTCTGTTTTCGTTGGGTAAATCACCGATGTATTTATCCTTGGCACTCATCAGATATCTAATTTTAAAACCTGCTCCAAACTTTACACCACTTTTTAATTTAATTTTAAACTCGAGAGGTACAGTTACATAAGTCAGATTAATTTTACTTCGTTGATAAACTTCACCAATGGGTGAAAATACAATTGTATCTGCTGTAATATTATCAATTCTGGTATCACTATACATATTATGATTGTCGATTCCAAGACCAGCTGAAAAGAAAGAGTTGCTTTCGGCCAATTGAAAATTATACATTCCAAAAACATTAAATCCTTGATTAATTGTGCGAAGATCCATGTTTGAGGGTGTTCCCTGCCATATATCTGTAAAGAAGTCAACACCTATTGTGACTTTCCTTTTGGCATCTTCGCTAATAATTTGAGAAAATGAACTTCCTGTAACAACAAATAGGAAAATAACTAACAATAAGGGTTTCATATTTTTCATATCATATTTTTTTTGCAAATATACTTTATATTATCGATGCTAATTTTATTGTCTAGCGGTTATCTCACAGATATTAATTTTTCAATAATGTTTTCAACTTTTCCTGAATTCCATTTGGCAACACCTTCTTTGCTAAGTACAATTACTCCATCTTTGGAGATAATAAAAGTTGTTGGAATACTTTGACTTGCAAATATATTAGGAACACTGTTATTTTGGTAGAAGGGTAGTTCTTCGAATTGGTTTTTCTTTGCAAATGCCCTTACTTTAGCCCTTGATTCGTTACTAACAAGAACAAAATTTACATCAGAACTATATTTATCGTGAAGTTCATCTATTCCAGGTAATTCTGCAATACAAGGGGGGCACCATGTTGCCCAAAAGTTTAAGAATATTGGTTTGTTGTTTAGGGATTCAAATGAAACGGGATTTCCATCCATGTCCAGTAAGTTCCAGGTCTTTGATTGATTATCGATTTTGATTTGTTCTTCAACATCAAGAGAAGATGGTGGCAAAGAGGTTAGTCTAATAAAAAATGAAGCAACATCGGTTCTGGTTGATGGTATAATTAAGAGAACCAGCAATACTACAAATACGATATCCGATAGAATACTATACCATTTCTTTTTCAGATATTTATCTACACTTCTCTTAAAATTGAATGATGCCACTGCTGTGATGTGTTTTATAGTAGTTCTGCCCTACGGTCGAGCAATTCATTTACCTGATCTTCAGTTAAGTCAGGGTTTGTTAACAGCAGATCAATTTCCTCAACAGTTGTTCCGGTATTATCTAATTGAACAACAGGTTCAACATCTTCTATAATAGTGAATTCATCTTCGCCCAATTGGTCGCGCAATTGTTTAACCAAATCACTAACCATTTGTTTAACGGGTTCCCCAAACTGGCCTTGTAGTTGTTCCCCAATTTGGCCTTTCATATTTTCGTAATTACTAAAAAAGAACTGGAATTGCTTCAGCATCATACCATCAACGCCAGGAACGTCATCCAGTGATTTAGTTTCTACAAGTTTTTTAAATAGCCTGAATAGTTCATCCAGATCCTTATTGAATTTTTCATCTTCCATAATAATGGCAAAATTAGTATAATTTAATTTTTGCTTCAAACAGAGATTGTTAAATAATTACAAATTCCTAAATTTTACGGAATATATTATTGCCTCCAACTGACGTAATAGGTTGCGTTTCTTCTTGTTAGGGTGGTAAACATACCCCATTATTGTAAGTATTTGACTATTGTTTGGGTTTACAAATGTGTAACTCACAAAAGGGCCACCCATAAAATCATGCTCTACATCCCAAACACCTCGCATTTCGATCGTATAATCTGCAACATAATTTTCAACCTGTTTTATTTGAGGCGGTATAAACTCACCTGAAATGGCCATATATGTACCTTCTCCTTCTCCGGGGATATACTGTTTCAAATAACGATTGGTTCGTGCAATAATGCTGTTTTCAGAAAACTGTTCCTTGTCTTCATAGGGTTCTGAAATTATTATTATACCCTGACTATATTCACTTACTTCTTTTCTTATCCACATAAAACCAGGCTCTGATTTAGCTGTGTAAAAGCCCTGTGGAATTGTTATATCTATATTAAATTTCTCTCGTACACTTGCAAGTACCTTGTTTTTTGAACTTGGTCTGAAAACAGACAGTATACGACTTCTTTCGGCCTCACTATAATCTGCAATAATTCCATCAACATAATTTGGAAAATCAGCAACAAAGTCCTTTTCAGTTGGCGATGTAATTCTAATAATCCGTTGAGGACTTGACCATCTATCTTCAAACGATTCAACTTTTGTGGAAGTTGATTTCTTATCAATATTAACAATCAGAATGTTTCTGTGTTTTTTAAACATCTCCGAAAAATTGTTAACGGTGATATGAGCTATATCAAACAAGGGCTCGTTTTGCATTAACCCATATTGTTCTTTGCCAAGATATTTTTTAACTTCCTGTTCAATAAGACCATCCTTTTGGCTATCATTTTGCAAGACTAATAGTACTTCAGAGGTATTTCCAATTGACCGAACTTTAACAGGTTTGTTATTACTATTATCACACGATACGATCAGCAACATTGTCACTGTAAGTATAAAAACTGGTATAAAACGAATTATTTTCATTTGAAATGGTTTTTAGAAAAATAATAGCATACAAATCCTGTTCCAATGTGAACAATAATATGGTTTATCTATAACTATTTTGGAAACAATATATTGCGTTTAACTAACAACAGCAATTTTTATTTTCTGACCAGGTTTAAGACGGTTGGAATTCCTAAGCTTATTTAGTGACTTAATTTTGTCAACAGTTACACCATCATATTCTTTAGCAATGTCCCAAAGCGTGTCGCCTTTACGTACAACATGATATAGATATTTGCCTTCTTTAACGGAGCTTTTGGTTTTGGCTGCCGGCTTGTAAACAATGAGTTTTTGTTTTGGAAAAATCTTAGAGTTTCGTAGGTTATTCCATTCCTTTAAATCAGTAACGGTACAGCTATATTTTTTAGCAATCAGGCCAAGATTTTCGCCATTCTTAACAATATGACTCGATTTTTGGGATGAACGCATGACTGGGGTTGATGTTTTTTGGTAATACTTGTTACTTCCCGATCCATACAAAACAAGTTTCTGTCCAGGATAAATTGTATTACCCCTAAGGTTATTCCATCTTTTTATCTGGTTAACATACACACGATTTCGCTTTGCAATTAGGCCTAAACTTTCTCCGCTTTTTACAATATGAATATTGCGATCCTTAACCTTTTTTATTTCGGCGAGTAATTTTTCGCGTTCGATACCTTTACGTGTTTTATATGCGTAGAGCTGTTGCTCATTATTTAAAAAACTTGCAGTATAGGTACGGGGTATTCTTATGGTGTATTTTTTTTCGGGACTAGCTGGAATAATCTTCATCTTAAATTGAGGGTTAAGAAATTTAAGCTCATCAATTGGAATTCCCAGCATCTCGTTAAGTTGATCAAAGGCCAGAACATCGTTAACAGTTACTGTATCAATGTCATAATAAAACATACTTGGGCGCATTGGATAAATATTATGCTCAGGCGCGTAATTCATAACATAGTTGACTGCTATAAATGCCGGAACATAACCACGAGTTTCCCTTGGTAAAAAAGGCCAAACAGCCCAATAATTTTTAGTGCCCCCGGCCCTACGTATTGCCCTATTAACATTACCTGCTCCTGAATTATAGGCAGCAAGGGCCAACGACCAATCATTATAAATATCATATAAGTCAGTAAGATGTTCACAGGCAGCAATTGTTGATTTATATGGATCGTATCTGTCATCAACAAGTGATGTAACTTTTAGTCCGTATACCTTGCCGGTGCCATACATAAATTGCCACAACCCTTTGGCTCCCATATGTGAACCGGCAGAAGGATTTAATGCAGACTCTACAATTGCTAAATATTTAATTTCCAATGGCATATTATATTTATCCAATGCTTCTTCAAACATTGGGAAATATATTTCGGCCAGACCAAGCATTTTGGCAGTTAACTTGGGCTTTTTTACTGCATATAGGTTTATATAACTTTTAACTTCTCTATTGTATGTTAACTGAAATGGCGTTTCGCGGTTAAGGGCTTCGATACGGTGCTCGTAAATTGAATCGTGATAGGTAGGTACTTCTCCGAATTTAAAGCCATAATCAGTTTTAACTGTAGTGTCGATTGTAAAGAAATTCTTTTTGTAGAACTTTACATACAATAAACTGTCAAGGGTTCTAACGATATCCGAATCAACAACCAAATAATCAAAATCACCTTTGGTTAGCTCAATGTTGTTATTGGTAATTTGAATTGTTGTGTCAATTTGATTTATTGATAACTCCTGATTTTTATTTTGTGTTACTTCATCAACTATTTTGGAAGTATCGGATTTAATTGTTGAAATTGTATCTTTTGTGGGTTCAGCAATTGTATTGTAGGTGAAAATAAGTGTTACAATAGCTGAAATAGTGATTTTGTATATATTCATAAGTGGTGTATCAGTCAGTAAAACGAAATTTATTGCAAATTTATATGTTTGAATTGGGAATTATATTTTGGAAGGGAATATTAATGAACAATAATAAGTTAGTTATTGTAGATGTTTTGATTGCAAGTAAAACCCCGTTAAGCGGTTGCAATACGAGTTGTAATATTATATTTATTACTAACCATAATGACTTACGTAAATCAATTTAATATGTTGATGCTTAATGGAATATTGTACTTTGTGTGCCTTGGTAGTAAAATATTAACCACAAAGCGGCACTAAGGAATACACTAAGGTCCCCCACAGGAGATATTACATCTCTTAATATTTATTATTCGTGGGTTTTCTATTAAAATTTTAATTTCTCTTTAATTTCAGATGTCCATTTTAACATTCTTTCCTGCGAAAGTTCTGGCTCATTATCAACATCCAGAGCAAGTCCAAAAAACTTGCCATCTTTTTCACCATCAGAGTCGGTATACTTATACCCTTCAGTAGGCCAACTGCCAATTATTGGAATATTCATCTTATCCATCTCATCTTTATATATTCCAAGACTATCTACAAAATGATCGGGATAAAGCACCTGATCACCCAGACCAAATGAGGCTGCGATAATATTAGTTTTTCCAACTCCTTCCAAACGTCTAAAAAATGCATTCCAT
This sequence comes from Bacteroidota bacterium, assembly GCA_016845105.1. GTDB lineage: Bacteria > Bacteroidota > Bacteroidia > Bacteroidales > F082. The sequence continues at coordinate 13,495 of JAERTF010000205.1, forward strand.
TCATTGTCAGCCTTAGCTTCCTGCCAATCTTCGGCACCAATGGTTGAATGCCCTAATATCATAAGTTCATATTTGCTGAGATTATTAACGTCAAAACTAACCACATCACTAATGTCAATTGTTTCAGGATCAAACATATTGTAAATCATATTGGCAGTACGTTCAACATTTCCACCTAATCCCCAGTATAATAGAATTATTTTTTTCATGTCTTGTTTATTCATTTGATTTGAGATTGTAAAAGTACAAATAATTGATAGATTTTAACCCTTGAGTTTATCGGCAGTATAATTTTAAATAATAAGAACTGTGTCGTAGAGTTATTACTAGCAGTGTAACAAGTTGCTATAATGATAAAGGTTATCATTATAGCAGCATACTATGTATATTTGCAACTAATTAAATTTTGTAGTTTAAATAATGAAGAAATTTTATCGAATACTAGCCTATATAAAACCATATTATGGTTATGCTGGATTGAATGTAATATTCAACTTGTTAACCATAGTATTTTCTCTCTTTTCGTTTGCTTTGTTAATTCCATTTCTGAACCTATTGTTTGGGATAAACGAACTTGTAACTGAGAAACCTGTGTTTGAATTTAACACAGACTCATTGTTAAACTATTTAAATTATCAAATAAGTCAGGTTATTGTTACAAGCGGTAAAATGCAGGCGCTTGTGTATATATGTGTTATATTAATGTCGGCATTTCTATTGCGAAATTTTTCCCGTTTTTTTTCCATGTATTTCATGGCGAATGTTCGTATTGGTGCCATTAAAGGAATTAGAAACGACATCTATTCAAAACTACTAATATTACCACTGTCGTTTTTTACAAAACATAAAAAAGGTGATATAATTGCACGGGTTACTACAGATGTTCAGGAGGTGGAGTATTCCATTATGAACTATTTGGAAATGCTTGTTCGCGACCCGATTACCATTATTGCATATATTGCTTTTATGATCAGTATGAGTCCTCAGCTAACAATGTTTGTGTTAATTATACTTCCAATCACCGGATTAATTATAGGTCAGATTGGTAAGAGTTTAAGAAGACAATCAAAAACGGGAATGAGCATGTTTGCCGGATTGTTATCTACAATAGAAGAGTCAGTTTCAGGACTAAGAATCATTAAGGCTTTTAATGCAATCGAATATTCTGATGAGAAATTTAAATCATCCAATAATTCATATTCAAAATTACTAATCCGAATCTATCGTCGTCGTGATTTATCATCACCATTGAGCGAATTTTTATCATCTGTAATTATTATTGTTGTATTGTGGTTTGGTGGCCAAATGGTATTATCTGATACCCCAACCATTCAGGCAGCGGATTTTATTACTTACATTGTAATATTTTCACAAATAATTCCTCCTGCAAAAACATTTGCACAGGGGTTTTACAGCATTCAAAAAGGAATTGCATCAGCCGATCGTATTTTTGATGTATTAGATGCCGAAGAGGTTATTGAGGAAAGCCCAACCGCCAGTAGTATAAATAAGTTTGAAAATAGTATTGAGTATAAGAATGTTAGTTTCAAGTACGAAAATGACTATGTACTTAAGGATGTAAATCTCAAAATAGGAAAAGGTAAAGTAATTGCATTGGTAGGTGAATCGGGAGGCGGTAAGTCGACCATGGCTGATTTGCTTCCAAGATTTTATGATGTTGATGAAGGTAGTTTACTAATTGATGATAAAAATATTAGAGATCTGAAAATTGATGATGTAAGGGGCTTAATGGGAATTGTTTCACAGGAAAGTATACTTTTTAATGATACCATTGCCAATAATATTGCATTTGGTAAAAAAGGAATTTCGGATAATGATATAATGGAGGCGGCAAAAGTTGCAAATGCCCATGAGTTTATAATGGAAACGGAGGATGGTTATCAAACAAATATTGGTGATAGGGGCATGAAACTATCCGGAGGTCAACGCCAACGATTAAGTATTGCAAGGGCAGTGCTTGCCAACCCTCCTGTTTTGATATTAGATGAGGCAACATCATCACTGGATACTGAATCTGAAAAGCTGGTCCAAAAGGCATTGTTTAATGTTATGAAAGATCGTACAACCGTTGTAATAGCACATAGATTATCCACTGTTCAGCATGCTGATGAAATAATAGTTCTAAAAAAAGGTGAAATAGTTGAGAGAGGCACACATACGAAACTTATTTCGATGGATGGCGTATACAAAAGACTGCAACAATTACAAGCATTTGAGTGATAACTTATAAATCTGAATGTATAACCTGGTTAAAATATGCTCTTTACTAATTGCATTTTTAATTGGTGGATTTAATACAAGCAAGGCATTCCCCGTTGATAATGAATCTGAATACCTTATAGAAAATGGTTATTTGGATCTAAGCAATTGGGATTTTGCCAATAGTGGAAGTATAGCTCTGGTGGGAGAGTGGGAGTTTTATTGGGATACATTATTGGCACCAACAGACTTTCCTACACCAGTTCAACCTCAATTTCCATATTTTCCCCAATTATGGTCTAGTATTAGTGACACATTAGTTGATTATTCGAATTTTGGTTATGCAACATATCGTGTAAAAGTTAAGATACAACCTGCCAAAGATTTACTTGCAATAAAGCTACCCGATTATTATACTTCTTATAAACTATGGCTTAATGATAAACTGTTGGCATATAATGGCATGGTTGGTACAACAAAAGAAACATCCAAACCTCATCTTCTACCAACCACAAAATCATTTTATGCAGATTCTGATGAGCTAATTTTTGTTTTACAGATTTCGAATTTTTATCACAGTAAAGGAGGAGCAAAAATACCACCAATTATTGGCACTAATTTAATACTAGCAACCGATAGGGAATTTGAGCTTGGTATAGATTTACTTCTAACAGGTGCATTGTTAATGGGGGGGTTGTTTTTTCTGGGTTTGTTTTTCTTTGGCAGACAAGACAAGTCAGTGTTTTATTTTGCAATGTTTTGTTTAACATATAGTTATCGGCTAATAGGGTATGGGAACTATTTTTTGCACAATATAATACCAGATGTAAGCTGGCAAATAACAACAAGGGCAGAATATATTGCTCTTTTTCTTAGTGCATTTTTTTTCATGCAATTTCTTCAGTCTGTTTATCCAAAGGAAACGAATAAAATATTTGCCGCAATTCTTAAAACAATAGCCATTGCATTTGTAATTATTACATTGTTTTTTCCAGCCCATATATTTACATTAACTGTTAACCCCTTTTTAATAATCCTATTGATATACATTCTCTACGGAAGTTACATTATTATTCTGGCAGCAATAAATAAGAGAGCAGGTTCGGTATATGCATTAATAAGCATTATTATTATCTTTATAGTGCTGATAATAAATATTTTAAATTATCTTGGGTCTATTGGCACATACCCTTATATTTCGTTTTTTGGTTATATCCTATTTTTCTTTTTTCAATCGCTTATACTATCCTATCGTTTTGCAAACTATTTTAAACTGGCTAAGCAAAAAGCAGAAATGGGTGCCAGGGCAAAAGCTGATTTTCTTGCCAATATGAGTCATGAAATACGAACTCCAATGAATGGTGTTATTGGTATGACAGGTTTATTGCAGCAAACTAATTTGAATAAAGAGCAGTTAGATTATGTAAACACAATTAGAATAAGTGGAGAAAACTTGTTAACCGTAATAAATGATATCCTTGATTTTTCAAAGATTGAACAGGGTAAATTGGAAATTGAAAATCATGAGTTTGACTTAAATCAATGTGTTGAAGAGGTGTTTGCATTATTATCCTCCTCGGCATCAAGTAAGGATATTGAGTTGCTTCATGACATTAATCCTAATGTTCCACGATATATTGTTAGTGACTTAAACAGACTCAAACAGATTTTGGTCAATCTTATTAATAATGCCATTAAGTTTACAATAGAAGGAGAAGTAGTTTTAACAGTAAGTGCAAAATCACTTGATGATAATACATATATTATTGAATTTGACATTAAAGATACGGGGATTGGGATTCCCAAAGAAAAACTTGAATCATTATTTGAATCTTTTTCACAGGTAGATACATCACATGGTCGTAAATTTGAAGGAACTGGTTTGGGTTTGGCCATATCAAAACAACTAACACACTTAATGGGTGGTAGTATATGGGTAGAGTCGGAAGAAGGAGTAGGGTCGATATTCTCATTTACCATTAAAGCCAAAGAGGATATTAATAAGGTCCACAAGACCCTACCCTTAGATTTAAAGGCCTTTAAGGATAAAAAAGTAATTATCCTTGATGACAACGAAACCAATTTACAAATCTTAACAGGTCAACTGGTGAACTATGGGTTTATAGTTAGACAAACTAATAATTACACAGATACTCTTGAGAGTATAAATGAAGTAAAATACGATTTTGCCATAGTTGATATGCAAATGCCAGGGACAACCGGAATAATAGTTGCAGAGAAAATAAGAAAACTAAAGTATGGGAAAAACTTGCCATTAATACTATTATCCTCGATTGGTGTTGAGTTTAGTGATAAAGAAAAGAAATTGTTTAGTTCAAGTATACTTAAGCCTGCAAGAGAAAACAAGTTGTTAGCAGCATTACAAAAGGCGGTTGGTATTAATGAAAGAAAAGTAACAAAACCACCTGCTCCAAAAAAAACGTTCTCTCCAAAGTTTGTTAAGGCTAAGGTACTTGTTGCAGAAGATAATTTAATTAATCAAAAAGTAACGGTTAGTATACTAACCAGCATGGGCATTAAACCCGATGTTGTTGATAATGGGCTACTTGCCTTTGAAGCATGTAAACAAAAGGACTATGATATAGTACTAATGGATGTGCAAATGCCAGAAATGGATGGACTTGAGGCAACAGTAAGTATTCTGGATTATTTTAACGACCTTTCTCGAAAAATACCTGTAATTATTGCCATGACAGCAAATGTGCTCGAAAAATCGAAAAATGAGTGTCGTAATGCAGGTATGAAAGGATTTATTACAAAACCAGTCTCACCAAAAGAATTGGAGAAGAATCTTGAGGAATGGCTGTAGTATTACAGGCTTAATTGATGGTAAAATTATCCCAATCCTGACCAACGTTAAATTTTTTTCTAAGAGAAATTAATCTTTCGGCATCGAGAGTTGTAGATAATTGGGTGTCCATATTATCTGGGCCTTGAGATAAAATTTCACCCCTTGGATCAACTACCAATGAGTTACCACTATAGTTATTTCTAAAATAATCGGTACCTACCCTGTTAATACCAATTATATACGATTGATTTTCGATTGCCCTTGCTATCAACAATGTTTTCCAAGGATAGCTTCTAACAGCAGGCCAATTTGCAACATAAATAGAAATATCATACTCAAATAAAGTATTTTCATCGTATGTGTTTTTACTCCAAACAGGGAACCTTAAATCATAGCATATCATAGGACGAATTTTCCACCCCATTAGCTCCACAATAAGCTTGTCAGTACCTGGAGTTATATTCTTGTGTTCGCCTCCCATCGAAAAAACATGTCGTTTTTCGTAGGTGTTAAAACTCCCATCAGGACACATCCAAATAAGGGTATTGGCAAATTTGTTGTTTGTTTTTATTAATACTGTTCCTGTAATTACACTGTTAAACTTTTTTGCCATTTGTTGCATCCATCTAACCGTTGGCCCATCTATTTTTTCTGAATTAGTAATTGGGTCAACAGGAAAACCTGTTGTAAATGTTTCGGGTAATATTATAAGATGGTGAGAATCAAAACTATTCTCTATTCTTCGTTCAAATTCAAGTCTGTTTTTTGTAGGATTACACCAAAATAAATCAGCTTGAATACCTAGTATTTTTAAATCTTGCATAATATATTTGCCGCTTCCTGAAGTGTTGATTCTTTTTTGGCAAAACAAAACCTCAATGTGTGGTTATTTTCGTGAGTCCTGTAGAAAGGTGATATTGGTACTGATGCAATACCATATTCTTTAACTAATCTGGTTGCCATTTCCATTTCAGGTTCATCCGAAATTGCACTATAGTCAAGTAATTGAAAATAAGTTCCATTACAAGTTAATGCCTTAAATCGTGATTTACTTATGGCAGATGTAAAAAAATCGCGTTTTTGCTGATAGAAATTACCAAGTGAAGTATAGTTATTTGAGTTTTTAAGGTATTTGGCCACAGCATACTGAATGGGTGTATTAACAGCAAAGACCACAAATTGATGAACTTTCCTGAACTCGGCCATTATATTTCTGGGAGCAAGTATAAAACCCATTTTCCATCCTGTTGTGTGAAAAGTTTTTCCAAATGACCCCACTACCATACTTTTTGAAGCCAATCCGGGAAAACGTGCCGCGCTTTGATGTTGAAGACCATCGAAAATTAAATGTTCATAAACCTCATCACTTAGAAGTATAATATCACGATCCTTTATTAGAACCTCAAGCCTTTTCATATCTTCTTCACTAATTATACTTCCTGTTGGATTATGTGGAGAGTTTATGATAATCATTTTAGTATCACTGGATATCATCCGAGGTAGTTCATCCCAGTTTATACTGTAGTCAGGATACTGAAGGCGTGCATATTTAACTATGCCACCATTAACTGTTACGGATGGAGCATAGGAATCATAAGCTGGCTCAAAAATAATAACTTCATCATCTTTTGAAATAAAAGTAGAAATAGCAGTAAAGATTGCCTGAGTAGCTCCTGCGGTTATTGTTATTTCACTTTCTGAATTATATGAAGCGCCATAATTTTGTTCAAACATTTGTGAGATCATTTGTCGTAACTCCTGAACTCCCGGCATTGGTGCATATTGATTATGACCCTGTTTCATATAGTGATTAACCAAATCAATCAGCTCTTCTGATATTGGAAAATCAGGAAATCCCTGACTAAGATTAACTGCGTTATGTTCATTTGCCAACTGCGACATTACAGCAAAAATTGAAGTGCCTGTTTGTGGTAATTTGGTTACAATATTACCTTCGAATAATTCCATTTGGTGATATTTTATACGGGCAAAGGTAATCAATAGTTATTCAATAATGCGATATAGTTTTGTGCTAATTTACAAAGCAATGGTATCTATTCCTTTACTATTCGTAGTTTTAGGTTATCCCAGGTAACAGCTGCAAGAATTTTGTTAAATGACCTTGTGCTATTTTCGATATTTGCAAATATATAGTCAGCCCTATCATTAGCATCAGGGTGAGTACTTATCCATGATAAGTGTTCACTGAACTGATAATCCGACCCAAATGAATTACGTAAAAATGAAGCAAATGGAGCTGGATCTACATTTGCGTTTAACATGTAATCTATTGCTTGCAGATCGGCTTCCTTTTCATGTTTTCGGTCGTAGGCAGTTGAGGATAATAACATAACTGCATTATTAATAATTTCCGGACTTGAATTTCCAATGGTGTTGGATATTAATATTGATAATCCAATTTCTTTTATTAGCTTCTGAGATACATGATTTTTTTCAATATGAGCAAGTTCGTGGCAAATTACACCACATAGCTCATCCTGATTTTCTACTGCTTTTAGTAGTCCAAGGTTTATTATTAGATGCTTGTTAGGAAGAGCAAAAGCGTTTATTTCATCACTGCTAATAACATGTAGTTTTAAGTTATCTTTATTGATGTTATTTGCTTTACAGATTGTTGCAAGTATACTATCGATGGGAATTGTAATTATAGTATCCTTTATTTCATGTTCATTTTGTGAATAATATTCCCAAAATAGCTCACCTAACTTCTCTTCTGATTTCGAGGTAAGGTGCTCAACATTAAAAAGAGTTAGCCAGTCAACCTCCTTTAAAGCCGTATATGTTGCAAAAAAAAATGCAACTATCAGAACCAGTCGTATAATTACCTTTTCCATATTACGGTTTGCAAATTAAGTTTGTTACGTCACCATAAAGCCACCAGCTCACATGTTGCCCCTTACCTGTTTTAATAGCAGTATAAATTGTTGCAACAAATTCTGTTAGGTTAAAAATTATGATTGTAATTATATAGGCGATGTAATTGTTTGTGATTTGTTCTGAACTGAAGATTATGGATATTGTCCACCAAAAGCCAAAACTATTAATAAATAGAAGTGAAAATTGAGATAGCAATGCCTGGGTACAATGCCACCTCACGAAATGGGTTCCTTTACGATTTGCCATAAAGAAACCCAATGTTGCAAATAAATTGATAATTGGAAAGGGGAGTCCTCCAACCAGAGCAACCAATGACATGAGATAACTTCCCGAAGCCTTTTCTGCTTCGTGTTCGCCCGGTTTGTATTCGAAGTCTTGAACTAAAATCATAAACCTTTTTGAATATTCCATATCCAGTTAGCAATTACTAGGATAATGGCGATAATTGCTACTAATTTGATTCTGAAAAACATTTCAACTTTGCCATAAAAAATATAGAGTGATTTTTTTTTAAACAAAAAATCGAATACAACCCAAACAGGAGAAACCATAATTATTATCAGGACAATGAGCCCCAATGGATTCGAATAAAGTCCATCTTTAATACTACCCGACAGAAAAGAAACAATTGATCGGGTTGTTCCGCATGATGGGCATGGTACACCTGTTGCCTGTTTTATTATGCAAGTATTTATATCGGTTGAATAATTGCCAATATTATACGCAAAGTTGTAATAAATCCAGATCCATCCTAAGGAACATGTAAAAAGTAATAATAAATATAATTTGTTTCTGCTTAATGCCGATGACATTATTAGATTATCTGCCTAAGTTTTTCCATGTTCTTTTCTCTGGCGGCACCCATTATTAAAAACCAATCGATAATAGCCCAGATTCCGAAACCACCACAAGTGAGCAGCTTACCAATACCTAGTCCGGTATCTCCAATAAAAAATCGGTCAATTCCCAAACTACCACCCAAAAGTGAAATAATAAGACAGATGGTTGGATCTTTAAATTGTAAGGTTTGAACCATTCCCCATTTGGAATCATCCATTTCCAATAATCTATCTCTAATGGCTTGTAAGTGATGGCTCTCAAAAAATTTGCCATTGGTCATAATAAATAGATCTACTTTTTGTGCTTCCATTGTAATATTGTTTTTTTTGTTCCTACTCTTGAGGCTTTTCGGTTTCTCCATTGTTAAACAATTATCAATATTAATAAAACTTTATGAAATTATGAACCCAATGGGGTAAATAAATTGAAAAACTGCCACAGACTCAAAAGATAATTGTATGAACTATCTTCCTAATCTATGGCAGTAAATCCCAATTCATGCAAACAAATGATGAATCTATAGCTTTATTATTTCTCCTTTAAATGCTTTATTATTATATTGAATTGTGAAAAAATAATAACCAGGAGGAATAATATTTCCATCTGAGTTTAAACCATTCCATAACAATTTATAAGTTCCCTTACCAGTCAACTGAATAGTAGTCACATCAATTAATCTTCCAAATGAATCAAAAATATGAATTGTAGCTTGTTCGTGAACAGATTCCTTAACTATAAACTCAATATTTACTTCACCTGTTGTTGGATTTGGGTAAGCGTAGCATTGATTTTGAATGCCTTCATAAATGTTGGGGTCATATTCGATGAAAGTTGTTCCACCACCACCACCACCGGTATATGAGGTAAATGGACTCATAACATTATAACAAATACTAATGTCTATAATTTCGTTTTCAATTTCCTCAGCTTCCTGAGATTCTGGAGGGTAAGTATGATACAGAATCATTAGGTTTTCCATTTTCTTTTGTGCCCAAAGTTTGGTAAGAAATTGATAGGTTGGGATTGTAGTGTCAGCTAACTCAACGTCATATTGATATGATTGGGGTTGACCAAATGCTTCGCCACTGAAGTCAACACTTATACTTGTTGCATTATCATACCTTCCAACAACAATAAGCTGTTGACCAAGATAAAGGTTGTCAAGTGGATTTGGGAAAACTTCAACTAATATGGGAGGATCAACAGTCATTTCAGTATTGATTAATACCGGGTTTCGAATCTTACGATAGAACTTTGTAATTACTTCTTCCAATTCATCATCTCCTAGTATTTCACAAAGTCCATTGTTTTGTGATGCAATTTGAGAAAGTAGAGATTCGTTTGTGTAAGATCCGATTCCAAATGTATGAATTTGAAGGTTAGATACTTCATTAATGTTAATCAATTCCTGAATGTGTTGAAGAATTTGATTGGTACTTGTTATTCCTGTTGTAGCTTCACCATCAGTAAGAAAAATAATAATATTTGCTATCGTAGTGTCGTTTGAGGCAAAGTCAGGGATTGCTGTTGAAAAAGCCCCTGAGATATTTGTCATTCCGGCAGCATACAAATTATTAATATAAGTTAATGCATCTGTTTGTGAAGTTGAACTGAATAATACATGGTCATCTTGAAAATCACTTACCTCACTTGCAAAATCAACAATATTAAAATAATCTCCTTCGTTTAAGTTTTCCACAATATAACTAGCAGCATCCCTAGCCTGGATAATCTTATTTCCATTCATGCTGCCTGATCGATCAATAATTAGAGTAAAAACTTTTTGTATAATCTCTGATTGAGGATCGGGTTCAACAATAAATGTGAAAAAACCATTTCCATAATTATCGCAACCAAAAGCAGTATCCGTTATGAAAGTGCTATAACTAAATAAACCAAGGTCATCCGGACTTAATTCGTAATAGGCAGTATAATCAGTTGATGCCGTAACTTCAAATCCTTCATATTCAAACTCGGCTAAACTATCGTTGAAGCTTAAGGAGTTGGGATTATGACTTGTTAGTTCAATGTTTGTAATGGTTCGTTGTGATTCCAAGGCGAAATGAATATGTTGGAATTCCAGAACATCATCCTGGATAAGTGAATAATCATTGGGATAATGAAATGATACCTCATAGAAATCATAAGGAAGAAGCTGTACATAAGTTAATTCGATTGTTAATATTGAATCAATGGCGATGGAATCCTCCAAATTGAAAAATAATGGAGTTTCGCCCAGATAATTCTGTAGGGATGTATTTCCACCACCACCTCCCGGGAGTGTAGTATCCTGTGGAGAGGGTGATATTTCAGCGGAGTACCAAATTCCTCCTATTTTCCACCTTAACCCAATTCCACTTGCACCATCAGAAAGAGGAAATGCATATTTAATTTTAGTCTTTTCTCCAGTATTGTTTAGGAATTCCTGGGTTGATACCACAATTGCAATTTGGTCATAAACTGTGGCTTCCACATCAGACGTAAGAAGTTGAAAATACTCGCTGTATTCAGCATTTTTAATGGCAACGCCATTGGCAAGGATAGCGTTTGATAAGAATATAATACACACCAATAGATAGTAAGATACATTTTTCATAATAGTTCGATTTATCCTGTTTGGGAACAGGGGTTAATACATAATCGATTTTTGAACTTTTGTTTAATAATTCACCTGGATATTAAATAAAGTTCGAATCGTGGGTTTGATTAGGTGAATAGCAGAATAAGCGCATGCAAATCAAAGATATTAGTCTGCTAACAAACCTGTTATGCTAATAAGACAGTTAAAACTCGATTTACCCCTACTCGGGTCGTGTTTTTTTTGCAGAATCAGAAGTTCGTTTGTATAAGAATAAAGAATTTGTTTTTAGATAGGTTATATCATACCAATTTCTTTTAACCTTTCATTAAGATATTCTCCAGCACTAATATTTTCATATAGTTTAGGATTGTTTTCATCAATGCATACATCAAGACAATCTAACTTCATATCACTTATTGGATGCATAAAAAACGGGATTGAATATCTTGGAGTATTCCAGTTTTTTTTCACAGGATTCACAACCTGGTGAACAGTTGATTTTAATTTATTATTTGATAAACGGGATAGCATATCGCCAACATTTATCATTAATTCATCAGGTTCAGCAACTGCATCAATCCAACTACCGTTACGGTTTTGAACCTGCAGACCTTTACCTTGAGCACCCATAAGGAGAGTAATTAAGTTTATATCGGTATGGGCAGCAGCCCTAACTGCATCATTTGGTTCCTTATTTATTGGAGGATAATAAATCGGTCGTAAGATACTGTTGCCATCTTTCACATAATTGTCAAAATAATATTCATCCAAGCCAATGTGTAATGCCAGAGCTCTAAGCACATAAATCCCGGTTTTTTCCAGAAGCTCATATGCCTTATTTCCAGTTTTGTTAAAACCTGGTAATTCAGTAACTGTTACATTTTCAGGATATACACCTTTGTATTTGGATTTGTTGGATAGTTGTTGTCCAAAATGCCAAAATTCCTTTAAATCTCCTTCCGATCTTCCTACAGCATGTTCTTTTCCAAAGGATGTAAAACCTCGCTGGCCACCAATTCCGTCAATTTCAAATTGTGATTTTGTTTCATCAGGTAAAGCGAAAAAACCAACAACCTCGTTGTAGAGATTTTCAACTAATTTGTCGTCCAAAAAATGACCTTTAAGCGCAACAAATCCAATTTCTTCAAATGCTTTTCCAATGTCATTAACAAACAATTTTTTTCTTTGTACATCTCCTGATATAAAATCATTTAAGTGGACGGATGGAATTTTTGTGGTAGGATTCATATGATTCATGAATTTTAGTTAAAATTAGAATAAGCATATTACAAGTAGAGCATTCAAAAATATGTCTTTTTTCAGAAAAACTATTATTGATAGTACTATTGCTTTTTTATTTTCCACCTTTTATGACTCCATAACCACATATGAGGAGATTCTATTATTGTCTTCTCCAATAACATTGCATATTTTTCTATTATAATATTGTCATTAACAAGTGATGGGTTTTCTTCAATTAAACTAAGATCTATTTCATATCGGCCCCTTTTTGTTTTTCTGTACGAAGGAAAGATGACAACCTGATTGCTTTTTTTAGCAATCCTTTCGGCACCAATAAGAAAGGCAGTTTCCTGATTTAAAAATTTAACCCAGTGTTTAGCACTATTTTGAGTTGGGCATTGGTCGCCAGCAATTAAATTAAGAGTTAGGACATGTTTACTATGAAGCTGTAGTATTGTTCTGTAACCCTTGTTTGCTTCAATACAAATCATCCCAAATCGAGACCTTGTCATTTTCATATAATTATCAAAATAGCCATTGGATGGTGGAGCATAAAGAGCTGTTACTTGATGGGGTACAAATAATGATAATAATGATAGCCATTCCCAGTTACCTTGATGTGATGTGTAAAAAATAATGCTCCTACCTGCATCGAAATACTTTTGAATTAATTCCGGGTTATTGACTTTTACTCGTTTGTATACTTCTTTTTTGCTAATGGTTGTTGACTTAAGGATTTCAATAAATACATCACAAAAATGGCTATAAAACTTTTTTTCAAGGGCTATAATTTCAATGTTACTCTTGTCTGGAAATGAATGTTCCAAATTTTCTCGCACAGTATTTCTCCTATACTTTAGTACATAGTAAACAATAATAAAACCTAAGTCGGAAAGTGAAAATAGAAACCACATTGGTAGCTTTGAAAATAGATAAATGGGTAAAAATTTAATTTTTTGCTTATAATTCATCAGGTTTTTAGTATTGTCGATATGCTTGTTGAAACTATTGTTTTCTGTTATAAAACACAAAGTATGGTATGAATTTACAACGATATTTACCTATCAAATATTATGAAGAAAACTATAATCCTCACGAAATTAATAGACAGTTAGTGTTCAACAATTATACTTTTGTTATCATTTCGATTATATTCAGGTTGAATATTAAAATGATGAATGTTATAGGTATGCAATATTTCGTTTATTTTGGTTAATAAGCTTTGAAATTCCGTTATTTTAATATCCCCATTTAGATCAATGTGTGCTTCAAAAAACATATCCTTATCGTTCAGTTGCCATAAATGAACGTGATGAATATTTTCGATTCCTGATAGATTGCTTATTTTAGTGCATATATCCCTTATATCAACCTCTTTAGGTGTAAATTGCATTAGGATTTTTATGGATTGAATTAACAATCGATAACTTGAAAATATTAGATATACAGCAATGGCAACTGATAATATACTATCAATCTGATAAATCCCAAAATACTTCATCAATAAGCCACCAATCATAACAGCAATTGATGTTAACACATCTGTGAAAAGGTGGAGATAAGCCGATTTTATATTAATACTATTTTTTGAATCCTTATGGAGAATTATTACACTTATGGCATTAATAATGATGCTACCAATGGCGAAATAGATTACAATGTTGAAGTTGACTTTTTGTGGATTAAGAAACCTTTCAATTGCTTCAATAATTAGGTAGATGGCAATTGCTATTAATGTGGCCGAATTGATAAATGCCGATAGTATTTCGGCTCGTTTAAAACCATAAGTTTGATTTATTGTGGACTTTCGTTTAGCAAGACGGTTTGTAAAATAGCTTAGTATAAGTGAAATAACATCACTAAAATTATGCAATGCGTCGGATAGTAAAGCAACACTTCCCGACATAATACCACCAACAATTTGTCCGATTGTAATAATAATATTTAGAACAATGGCTATTGCCATGTTTTTGCCTGAAACCTGAGATGTTGAATGTGAGTGACCGTCGCTCATAACAATTGATACAAAAAAAGATTACTGAGTTATTAGTATAGATACAATTTGCTAACTACAGCTATTATAATAATACTAATTAGTATTAGATATGTATTAATTTGTCCGAAGTTAAGTGTCCAACCCATCCACCTGTTTCTTTTGGGAACAAGTACTCTTCTGTCGTTTGTGTTGAAATAAAAAATAGTGAATTTGTAATTATCAGGATTATCAACATCTTTATCGAAATTGCTATTCATAATTCGTGTAGTTGTTTTTGCGAGATAAAGGTATAAAAAAAAGACTGCCCAGTTTTTCCAGACAGCCTTCTATTACTTCGTTGTGATTTGAATTACTGCAATGTCATTGTAATTGTGGCAGTATAATTATTTAATCCCAAACCAAAGTCTTCAGTTATTGGAGAAGAAATAACTAGGTTTGTTCCATTTAACGACTTAACAGTAGCCACTTCAGGATCATCACCCGGATAATTGATTGTTAAAGTAACTCCATTTTCACTTAGGGTCCACGTTCCATCGGTAGTAGTTTGAGGATCGTCAGGGTCACATTTTGTGGGACCTTCATCTTCAGTTAATGTACCATCACTATTAAACTTTATTAAATCATCTTTATCACAGTCTTGTACAAATAATGTGTAGATGTCGGAGTATTCGATACCAAGAACAGTAATGGGTGGGTTAATTGTCATACCTGTTACTTTCCAGTTGCCCGCGGTTAAATACTCTTCTGGAGTCATTGAATTATCATCATCTTTTTTACATGATGCAAATACTAACACAAGAGCAATCGCCAATAGGGAGATGCTTTTAAAATATTTTTTCATAATTTTTATTAAGTTAAATTATTAGCTAGAATAACAAAAAAAGCAACTTAGAAACAGATGTTAAATTGCAATCACCCATAAATGTGTTTTTTAATTTGCCTGTCTGGTATTTGGGATATTTTAATCATGAAATTACTGAATTCACCCCACCGAATAGTGTAAAATTGTTTTGAAT
>JAERTF010000206.1 GCA_016845105.1 Bacteroidota bacterium
CCCTTATTTTAATTTCTGGATTAAATCATCCATATGAAGATTTTACAAACAAGGTTTGCAGTAATACCTTGCACGGTTTTTAACTAAAACTTACCAATTAAACACCTATATTTCTTGAATTCAAATACTTGTTTTTGCAGAATAAATAAAAATTGCATATTATTGCTATTTATAATCTTTCTAAACAACTCTGCCTTTACTATGAATAACGCTACACAAATACGTCCAAAATGCAAAATAAATTCCGACATTGAACCAGAAGTTATTATTCAGGAAATAAATTCATTACTAGAAGAGACAGAGATTGTTAAAGGAAAGGTTATCGACAATCAGATATATTTAAGTTTACCTGAAGAAGAATTGCACTATTGGTCGCCTGAATTACGAGTTACAATTACGAAGAAAAAAAACGGATCATTAATTAAAGGAATTGCCGGCCCAAATGGAAAAGTATGGGCAACATTTATAATATTTTATGGATTAGCAGTGATGCTATTTATTTTTGGTGGATCACTTGGAATATCAGAATGGATGTTAAACATCGATTCATTTTGGATTTGGAGTATACCAATATCGATTTTACTTTATGCACTAATTGTAATAGCAGCCAAATATGGTCAACGCCTTGGAAATGAACAGCTAATCCGACTTAGATATTTCCTGGATGAAGCTTTGGTTAGGGCAGAAAATAAAAAAACCTATACCATAAAGGATCTTGAATAACTTTTGATGTAAACACCTATTTGCGTTATGTAAAAATATATCAATGCATTGTTAAAGAAATACATTAAAATTTACAATTAAGACTTAAAGGAACAAGTTTATTTAATTTCCAATTTCATTTTAATTATATCAGATGTACCATCATCATTATCACAAACTGTTATTAATTGCAAGTGGCTATTTTGGTCCGACACAACTGAAATACCTTCAAGTTTCTTTTCCAATGGAACTCCATCCTTCATTAATAAAGAAGAATAGAATAACGAATTTTCAAAATCCGAGAAAGGAATAAAACCAATAAAACTTCCCAACACAGCTCCATCATTAACTTCATCATTTGTATCTTCCATAGAAGCAGTAAAAAATAAGCCAGAACTATCCGGTGCCACACATGCTCCAGAAAACCCAGAAGACACCCCTTGGTATATTGGTAAAATAAATTTAAATATATCAAAATCAGGGACCACTATTCCACCTGACAAATAGTTCATAAAATCATTTCTACCTATCCTAATTATCAGGTTTTCACTAACATTACCACGATGTAACAAATAAACAAGATCGTTGGAAATAGCAATACCTTCGATATTAATTTCGTTTTGTGAGTTAATATTTGCCTTTTCTTTAATCATTTCAAACATTGGTCTTATATTCTTCGATATTATACTGGGACTTGATCCAAGCCTAACAATATATGAAGTATCTCTGCTACCCTTAATTGATCCCGATGATATTATAATAATTTCAGTATGATTATCAACTGTAATAATATCGGCACATTCAAAATCTGCCTTAAGCTTCTTCGGGATACGATTATTAATTGATGAATCTATTTTTGAAACTTTAATGCTATCAATAATCTCAAGATTATTATCTACTTTGTACAACCATGGTGTATCATCACCAATTATATAATAACCATCACTATCCAATGATATTCCGGAAGCCGAAGAAAGATTATCGTGATGAGTTATTTCAATGTCTGTAAGAATTATCTCAGGATTGCGATTAGATTTGCATGAGATTGCACAAATTGATACAACCACTAGAAGTACTAGGGCGATTTTATTCATCATTTACAATATTAATTAAAAATGCTTTATTGATTTTTATTGTATCTGGTTGCAATGATAAAAGAAAAATAAATATCAGGCACGTTATTTGACGTTAAGGTTATGAAAAAGAAAAGTAATTCGATTTTCACTAATCATGAAAGAAGAAAAAAAGAAGTTTCTAAATGCAATATTAATCCCTGCTAGTTTAATTATAATATTCTGGGTAATCAAATTAATAGAATTTGGATTCAATTTAAGTTTAACAACCCTGGGAAATTATCCCCTTGATATTAAGGGTATTAAGGGTATTATTCTAATGCCTTTTATACATGGAAGCTGGGATCATTTAATTGCAAACACAGCCCCTTTCTTAATTTTATCAACTGCTTTATTTTATTTCTATCGTAGTATATCATTTAGAGTATTTCTAGGAATCTGGGTTCTATCCGGAATTTGGGTTTGGTTTGGGGGTCGGCCATCATGGCATATAGGTGCAAGCGGTATTATATATGGTCTTTCAAGTTTTTTATTTGTAAGTGGCATGATAAGAAAGGATTCGCGTTTGGCAGCATTAGCACTTATAGTCATCTTCCTTTATGGAAGCTTAATTTGGGGTGTATTCCCTGATTTCTTTCCAAAAGAGAAAAATGTAAGTTGGGAAGGGCATCTTGGTGGAGCAGTATCAGGGTTGATATTAGCCTTGTATTATAGAAAATTAGGTCCGCAACCAAAACAATACTCGTGGGAGCTCGAAGATGATACAATCGAAAGCCAAGAAAACGAGTATTGGAAAAGCACCGATACTACCTAATTAACTGAAAGTAAGCGGCACAAAAAAAAGCGTTATCAGTTTATCCAATAACGCTCTTTGAATTAATTCTTTAACTACTTATTTAATCGAGATTGCAGCTCATCAAAAACACTGCTATATTTTCGTAGTACTCTATCCCACTCACGGTATAACTCATCACTTTTTACACTAGTTCCTGCTTTTCTTGACTCCTCACTTACAAGCTTAACTTTATAGGTTAATGGGTCAGTATCACCTAACTTTACAATCATTCGTGTTCGTATTGTATTCTGCTTAAAGGATTGAATCACCCACGATGTTCTTAAATAACCAGTTTCTCTATCTGTTACCTCAATAACATCAAAATATGATGTTATAATCATACTAATTAGTTTCCAAGCATCTTTTTCATTTTTTGTTGTTTTTAATTCGATATCAATATTTGCAATATCGGTTTGGATCGACGCATCATAGGCATCATCTCTTGTCATTTCAACATAATAAGTCTTGGGTGGTGTTGCACTATGCTTTTTGTTGCAAAATGAAATCGTCTCATCAAGGAATCCAATTTTTTCAATCTTTACAGTTACACAGCTGTTATTAAGTATTAAAACTTCGGCCTGACCTTTGCCCATTAATTTGCCGTCAATATAGATTTCGGCATCGTTTTCAGAAGCACTAAGTTGAACTTTTTTCTTTCCAGCATATGCATCAACCGAAAACATAATACTAAACAAGAAAACCATTATAATGCTTGATAAAGCGAATTTTTTTTCCATTTTAATTTTATTAATATGTTAATCTTATTGTTAATCTGGCAAAGATATTAAATTTAACCATGCTACATGGCATTAATTATAATGATTCTAAATAAATTATACAAAACAATACTTATAAGTTAACTAATCATCCCTGATAATATCAAATAGTGCGAATAATTAAGATAAGTTGAATTGCTCAGGGTACTTGGCTACTACCCCTTTATAAAAGGCTTCAATTTCCTTCATATCTTTTTCAATATCACCTGTGGGATAAAATGGGGGTCCGACACCTGCTACTTTTCGCTCATAATCAATGTACGAGAGCAAAATAGGTACATTTGCCTGAACTGCAATATGATAAAATCCCATTTTCCATTTCTTGTTTAGTTTTCTCGTCCCTTCAGGTGTTATGCCGAGTAACATTGGGTCGTATTCCTTAAACATATTTCCAATTTGTACCACTTTACTTGTTGCCTTGCTTCTATTAACTGGTATACCACCAGCCTTTTTCAATAATCCTCCCAAAGGCCACTTAAATGCCTCTTTTTTTATGAGCAATTTGATTGGAATTCTATGAATCCAACAATAAAGTCTGCCAATATAGAAATCCCAATTACTAGTATGAGGAACTATTATAAAAATTGCTTTTGTAATATTTGACGGGACTCCACCTTCTGCTTTCCACCCAAAAATTAAATATATTAGCTTCGAAATTATTCTCATCGACTTTGTATTATAGTGATTACTATGGTATACTGGCATATGGACTAATTTGACAATAGTATTTCTACTTTACTAATTAGCTCAGTTATTTTAACTGGTTTTTCCATTGCATAATTTGCTCCAAGTTTTAATGCATTATCAAGATAATTATCGGCACTTCCCATTCCTCCGCCTGAAATTGCAATAATCTTTATATCATTATTATATGATTTCAGATTTAGTATAGTTTCAATCCCTTCCTGAATTGGCATGAGAATATCAAGAACAACAACATCAGGTTTGTCCTTTTTGTATTGTTGCTCACAAACAATTCCATTTTCAGCAACAATTACTTTATGATTAACCTTCTCCAAGGCTCTTTTAAAGACATTTCGAATATTCTCATCGTCATCAACAACTAATATTTTACCCATTATAAAAAGCTTGTTTATTTCTAATCATAATCTATTTTTCATGTGTAAAAATATGAAAATATAGTTAGCAAATCTTGATAAATAAAATACCTGAAATAACCAATTCAATTAATCATTATTACGAGGTAAGTAAATATTAAATGTAGATCCTTTATTTGGTTCACTGATAACATCTACCAAACCCTTATGTTGAGATATAATTCCAAATGCTGTTGACAATCCAAGTCCAGTTCCCTTATCTAGTCCCTTTGTTGTAAAATAAGGTTCGAAAATACGTCTTTTAGTATCTGGATCCATACCTATTCCTGTATCGGTAATGCTAATAAGAATAAAATCCCCTGGTTTAGCCCAGCTATTTGATATACAATAATCTTTAGTAATACTAACACTTTGAGTTACAAGTGTAATTTTGCCACCATTGGGCATTGCATCTCTTGCATTGATAAGCAAATTCATAATAACCTGATCAATTTGTCCACCATCAGCAACAATACTTGGTAATAACTCTTGGGGACGATAATCAACAAAAATTCCATTTTTATTGTTTCTATTTGTTGCCTCAACTATTGGTAGCAATATATCATCTATATCTATCTCTGTGGTATTCATAAACTGCTCTTTCCCCATTGCTAACAAACTTTTAGTTATTAACGTTGCACGTTTTACATGTTTGTTTATTTGGTCAATATCCTCCCACCGTTGAGTTTTAATATCAAGACCTTCCTTTGCGAAATCAATATACGCAACAATTGATTGTAATATATTGTTGAAGTTATGAGCAAGACCACTTGCCATTAAGCCGATGGCCTCCATTTTATGTGAATGAAGTAATTGATTTTCAAGCTCACGCCGTATTGTGATATCCCTGCCCAATACAACCAAAGCTTTCCTACTACCATCAGAGTTAAAAACAGGAACCTTTATTACCTCTATGGTTTTAGTTTTACCATCTACCATTAGTATCTTTTCTTCAGTAGTTATAGTTTGTTTTCTATCCCATGCAAATTCGTCGGTTTCTGTACAATGCTTAAAATAATTATTATACTTGCTACTATGGTTAGCTATTTCTTTATTTGTCTTGCCAATATAATTTAATTTTTCAATTTGAAATAGAGACAACAATGCTCCGTTTGCCAATAGCCAACGACACTCTGAATCCTTAAAACAAATAATATCAGGGCTTGCATTAATCAATATTGAAAGCTGTTGTTCTCGAATTTTTATTTGCTCCTGAATCTTATTCTGATGAGTAATATCATGTGAGTGAGAAATGGCCCCAGCAAAATCGCCATTATCATCATAAAGCGCAGAAATATTTCTTCTGACTGTAATTCTTTTGTTTTTATTTGTAATAATTACTATTTCCGTTTCAAATTTTCCTTTTTCCTTTAGGATATGGAAATTACTTCTAAATATATGTAAATCTTCTTTTGCAATAAAAACAGTAACATGGCGATTTATAAAATCTTTTCTATCACCCTCCATTAATTTACAGTAGGCATGATTACAGTCAATAATAAATCCTTTTTTATCAATTAGAAATATTGGATCAGGGGCCTCAGAGAACAGAGTTCTAAATTTTTTTTCACTATCAATTAATTCATCTGAAACCTTCTTTAAATCAGTAATATCTACCAAGGTACCGACAATGCTATCCACTTTCCCATTTTTTTTAATTGGGGTTTCATTTACCTCAACCCATATTTTTCGTCCCGATTTTCCAACCAGTTCAAGCATAAATGGGGGCTGAGATTCACCAGTAATAATAGCTTTATTAGTACTAATTTTACCCAGTTCATTTACCGGATTATTGGTAAAAAAAGATGAACTCATTTTTTTAAAAAAGTCTGGCTCACAATCAAAAAAATCTCTTGTTTTGGGACTAACATATGTAAATTGCCCATCGGTATTATGTGAATAAAAGAGGTTTGACGAATGCTCAACAATATTATTTATTCTTTCTTGGCTCGTTGCAATCTGTTTTCTATCAGTATCACGTTCAATTAGATTTCGCATAATACAGAAATAGTCTTTGTTATTTGTGAGCTTTGTATTCATTTCAACAGGAATAACTTTTCCATCTTTTGACAATATATTCCTCTCATTAACTACAACATCACCCCTATCAACCTTAGAATACTCTAATGGTTTTAAGCTCAATTCATCTTTGGGGAAAATATCACTCATATTCATACTAAGTAATTCTATTTCCGAATATCCTGTTAAGTCAATAGCAGCTTTATTAACTTCAGTAAAATTACCCTCATAATCTCCTTTAAATATTGCATCAGTTGCCTGATCCATAAAGGATAAATATGATTGAAAAGTATCATTTGAATTCGTTTCTATGTTTTCTCGGTAACGTGATAAGTCAATTAAATTAGAAACGGCTATCCCAAGTCTGAAGAAATTATCAATGGAAATATAATCAGTTACCCCTTGCTTATAACACTTTTCAATTTCTTTAATATTATTCTCCTTTGAAACTACTAACAATATCTTTGAACTATCTTGGGTTTTAACTATTCTTATGGCATCCCACAAGAGACCTGACCTTAAGGGGGTTACAACAAAAACCAGATTTGGTTTAAATCCTGATAATTGAGATATAAAACCGTCTTTTGTATCAGATGTTTTACATAGAAAATCTAATCCAAAATCCATTAGATTACTAATAATAGAATCCGTAAAAACCGGATTACTATGTAGGAATAGAAGTCTTGGTTTTGTCATTTAACATATTGTGTAAACACTAATTATGACTTAGTTAACAACTACTTGCTTCACTAGTACACCTTGGTCGTAGGTTATTATCTTGGTCAACTGCCCATCAATATCATACCATTTTTCTGGGCCATGTTTTAAATTCTTTTCATAGATAATTTCTCGCATTATATTTCCATTGGGGTGCCATGCCTTTTGTGTTCCATCTCCATTAATGTAATTTCCAGTACCAATAATATCTCCATCCAAATTATAATAAAGCCACTGCCCTGAAAAATATCCATTTTCATAACTGCCGCTAATCTTTATTCTACCGTTGCTGTACCGTTGAATATATGCTCCAGAAAGAGTGTCGTTTTCATAATTCTCTTCGGAGATTAGTATGCCATTTTGATCATACATTGTAGCTACACCCTCTAGTTTCCCGTCTACATAAAAGGACTTTGATTCAAAATTTCCATTTGGATACCAGCGAATTTGAGCCCCATCTAAAGTATTATTTGTATAGTTTACTTCTTGTTCTTTATTACCATTCTCATAATACCATGTTGCCCTACCATTCAACATATCATTTTTATATTCTAACTCCGATTGAAGATTACCATTGTCCCAGTATTTCTTACGCGAATCATTGCATCCAGTTAGTAATATCGCACATAAAGCAATATAGAGAAGTATTTTTAACGAATTAATCATTGGATATTATTCTTCTATTGGTAGAAATAAATAATCAGGCACTTTATTTTTTGACATCCTGTTTAATTGAAGCATATGCCAATATGTATTTTCAAAGTTTTTTGTATTACCTACCCTATCATAATTATATCTTCCCTGCAATAACTCCATGGGAAAATATTCAAGGCAATTACTAAATTCATCTCCCAAATAAAACAGCGAACTTAAAAAGTAATAGGTTATATCAAAACCTGAGAAAGCATACAAATCAGGTTCTGTGTTATATTTATTCCGGAATGTATAAACGAAATCCTGTGTTTTGTCAAGATCGTAATCTATATAACCTGTTGTGAAGTATGATAGTCTGAGGTTATTCATTTTTTCATTACTCAGATTGCTCAAACGTTCCCATGAAGGCATGCCAATAAGCTTAATGTCAAAAGTATCCCTACTTTCATTTAACCTGTTTAACACATCAAGCACAAATGATTTTTTCGTACCATATAAGACTACTATATTATTCCTAATGGGTGAAGCCGTCTCTAAAAAAGGATAAAGACTATCAGTTGAATAATTAATTTTTGTGAGATAATTATTTATAATTGTACTGTCTGTTAATGTGCTTTCGAGTATTTCAGGGTATATCTCAGTCCCTTCAAATAAGAATGGTGGAGGTATGGTAGTTTCATCAAATAAAGTATCACGTGCTGCTACTAAATATGATAAGTTAAACAATTCTTCATTACTAACTCTTACCTGATTTTTAAGGGAGGACATAATTCCATTATTTATTTCAGTAACCATATCTGCATCAAGATATGAGTTTTGAGAAATAAGATAAACCTTGCTATTTCTTGAGGTTCTATTTAGAAATTTCTCGAGCATATTTATTTGTGAGAATCCATTTGGCTTAACTTTAATAACAGTTCGGTAATTTGTAACTACCTCATCACGAAACGACAGAGGATTTACAATGGGAATATTAAAGTTTCCGGCAAACGGTGCAACCTGATTAAAACTGTTATTATAAAATGGACCAATTATTAAATCCATCGACCTTAGCTCTATTTGCTGCAAGACTTTCACTGTTTTTGTGATATTTTTATCAACATCATAAACAAATAGCTCGACATTTAAACCTTGTTTGGCCAAAGAATCCAACGCTATTAGGGCTCCCTCATAAAACTGAATGAAACGGAATGGTTTGAAAAATAGCTTTGGAGCTAGTAAGAACTGTTCATGATCCAAACTATCTGCTTCTTCCAATGACAATGGAATCATCAATGCAACCTTAAAAACTCTATCCTTGTTTGGTAAAAAATCACATTTTATTATTTCTTCAGGATCAACTGTCTTAATATCACCTACCTCATCCTTAAAAACTTTCTCAGATATAAGTACAGAAGGAACTATTATTGCCCGACTACCAACAGGGATTTTAATTTCTTCGTTTGCATAAATTCGACTTCCTACATCAGGATTAAACTCCTTTATCTGGTAAGCTGGAATTCGATAGAGTTTAGCAATCTTATTCAACTTAGTTTTAGATATAACCTTATGAATAATGTATGGTTTACTTATTTTTTTTTTTGGAACAGTTATTATCTGTCCAATACTAATTTTGCTGGTAAGTCCGGGGTTTGAACCAATTAGTTGTTCTACAGTAACTCCATATTCTCTACCTATACTATATAAAGTTTCTTTCTTTTTAACTTTATGAGTTATTTTTTCAACTATTGGCTGGTCAATTTTAGGTGTACTAGTGGTATCTACCTTGGCCACAACCTCTTCAATCTTAGGCTCTTTTTTTTCGTCGACTATCTTTTTAGATGATTCTTCTATTTTCGTTTTATCTGGTATTCTTAATCTGTCTCCCTTGGCTACTGAATTCCCCAAACCCGGATTTGCCGCTTTAAGTAATTCGGAAGGAATATCATATTTCTTTGCAATACTTTGTGTGGTTTCACCCAAGATGACCACATGCCTATAGTCTGGTATCACTGGTATCTCTGGATCGAAACTCACTGTTTCAGTAGTTGGTCTTTTAGTTACTACTGATGTGGAAGGTGAGTATGGCTTCTTTGATACTTTTGTATTTTGCTGTTGAGGTCTACTATTCGAATTCGTTTGACTTCTGGGCGTAACTTTGGGTTTAGTTGTGGGAGGTTTATATGAGTTTGAATTTCTAGACCTTTCTACAGGCACTTTTACAGAAGCTTTTCCATCCAATATATCAAACGCATCTTCTACGGGTACTTTTATATATTCACCCTCCCTAAATGGTTCGTGCAATTTTGGATTAGCTTTTACAATATACTTTTCAGGTATAAGGTATATTGAGCTAATTTGTTCAAATGTCTCATTGTTTGCTGCCACATGGTAAAAGAAATCAAAATTAGTTGCAACCACTTCTTCCTTAAGTTCTGTTTCTTTATTGATGGTAGGTATTAATATAGTTTGACCAACAGAAATAGCTTGTTTAGTTTCCGGATTTACAAAATATATCTCATCAGTTGTTACATTATAAGCTCTTGAGATTGAATAAACTGTCTGTCCTCTCTCAACAGTATGTACATAATACGAACTACCATTATGCTGTTCAATTATTTCTGACTTAGGTATTATAATTGACTGAGCATTAATTACAAGAGTAAAAAATGAAATAAAAGTTACTAATACTACTTTATTTATTTCCATTGTAGGTTGCTGAATCCAATTACCAAAAATAAAAAACTAAGTTAAACTAATAACGAAAATCGAATAAAATTATGATTTGATATTAGAAAAAGTAATCCTGAGAGTGAAAGAATTAAATGAAACTCCTAGCAAGCTGACGTGGTATCTCAATGTAATCTTTGTTTTTTCAATACGCATCAAGATGCGGGGAATATAATCTTTGAGATCCTTCGACTACACTCAGTATCAGTTCGACTAAATAATTTTGTTTCTCAAAATTAAAGTCTCACGGATTTAAATATTAATTATTCCCATTCAATTGTAGCTGGAGGCTTTGAGCTAATGTCGTAAACAACCCTATTAACACCTGATACCTTGTTAATAATTTCACTCGAGACCTTTGATAAATAATCATATGGCAGCTGTGACCAGTCTGCAGTCATTCCATCGGTAGACTCTACTGCTCTAAGAGCCACAACATTTTCATAGGTTCTTTCATCTCCCATAACACCAACTGACTGAACAGGCAGCAATATGGCTGCCGCTTGCCATACCTTATTATATAGTCCGAATGACTTCATATTTTGAATATAAATATTGTCAACTTCCTGAAGGATTTTAACTCTTTCTCGAGTCACCTCACCAAGAACCCTAATTCCTAATCCGGGGCCTGGGAATGGATGTCTGTCGATAATAAATGATGGCATATTTAATGCTCGACCAATGCGCCTAACCTCATCTTTAAACAATGTGTTTAATGGTTCTACAACCTTCAACTTCATAAAATCTGGTAATCCGCCAACATTATGGTGTGACTTTATTGTAGCCGAGGGACCCTTTACCGACACTGATTCGATAACATCAGGATATATGGTACCTTGTGCTAACCATACAACATCTTCAATCAAGTGTGCCTCTTCATCAAAAACTTCAATAAATGCATTACCAATTGCTTTCCTTTTTTTCTCAGGTTCAACAATTCCTACCAATGCATCCATAAACTTATCTGTGGAATCAACACCCTTCACATTTAATCCTAAATTTTCATATGAATTTAAAACATCTTCGAATTCATTTTTGCGCAATAGGCCATTATCAACAAAAATGCAATAAAGGTTTTTACCAATTGCTTTATGAAGTAGTACTGCAGCAACTGAAGAATCAACACCACCCGATAATCCTAGCACAACCTTTTCATTTCCAAGCTTACTCTGCAATGATTTAATTGTTGATTCAATAAATGAGTCTGGTGTCCAGTTCTGGTGGCAACCACAAATATTCACCAAAAAATTCTTTAGCAGTATCTTTCCATCAGTTGTATGATATACCTCAGGGTGAAATTGTATACCATAGGTATCTTCATCTTCAATTTTAAATCCGGCAACTTTAACATTTTCGGTACTGGTTGAAATTTTGAAATTATCAGGGACTTTAAGTATTGTATCACCATGTGACATCCAAACCTGGCTGTTATCACTCATTCCGGTTATTAACCTGCACGATTGATCTATATAACTTAAGTTAGCTCTGCCATACTCTCGTATTTTGGAAGGAAGTACTTCTCCACCTTCCGATTGTGCTAGAAATTGAGCCCCATAACACACTCCAAGCAATGGAAACTTCCCCTTAATATTAGATAAATCAGGAATTGGTGCATTGTTATCGCGTACCGAAAATGGACTACCTGAAAGGATTACACCAATCACCTCATCAATATTTTCTGGTATTTTATTATATGGGTGAATTTCACAATAAACGTTTAACTCTCTAACTCTACGCGCAATAAGCTGTGTGTATTGCGACCCAAAATCTAATATTAAAATAATTTCTTTCATGCCACAAAGGTATAGAAGATTTATAATTTTGTACCTTTGATTCAATATTTAAATTTAGTTATAAAAATACAGCAGGAGTATTACAATGGCAAAAAGGAAATCGCGTAAACCAAAGAAAAAAAAGAATAATTCATTTTTAGTATTTTTTATTGTGATAATAATACTAGCAATAGTATCATTTGCAATTACTTACTTCGTAAACAACAGTGAATTTGAGGTTGTTAGTTCAAAACCAGTTATTGAAGAGAAAGTACCTAAAAAAGAGATTGGTAAAAATGTAAACATACTGCAAGGAACCTGGGCAAGTTATAACAATGGTGCCATGCTGACAATTGATGGTCAAAAATTCTCAATAGAATTACCAAATGTTGATGCAACTGTAATTGCATCAGGAACAGTAATTATAAAAGACAATGTGATAACATTTGTTGACACTTCTGATTCGTCAAAATGCAAAATAAAATCGGGTAATTACAACTTTTCCATTAGTGCAAATGATGAAGTTACTTTTACAAAGATTGAAGATAGTTGTAATGCTAGGGTTGACGAAATAGTAGCAACATGGTTTAAAGTATAACTTTATTTTTATAACACGAAAATTACTTGAAAGCTAGGTTTCTGTGTAAATAACAATCTAAAATTTACAACAATTCATCTAATTCGATTCCTGCTCTTTCCAATAGGTCAAGACCATCTGTTATTCGATATTTACGAGAAAACACAACACGACTAATCCCGGCTTGAATAATCAGCTTTGCACATTCAATGCATGGAGAATCAGTAATATACAGGGTTGACCCTTGGCTACTATTGTGGGATTTGGCAACCTTGGTAATTGCATTAGCTTCGGCATGGAGCACATATGCTTTTGTATCTCCATTTTCATCTTCACAAACATTTTCAAAACCTGATGGAGTTCCATTATATCCATCAGAAATTATCATTCTGTCTTTAACAATGAGGGCCCCAACTTTGCGCCTTTTACAATATGAATTTTCGGCCCATACATGAGCCATCTTAATATAGCTACTATCGAATTTTCTATCTTTCATTATTATTAACAATTTCAATCAACAATAATACATATTTATTCAAACCCGAAACCAAATGATCTACCTTTCTGTATTGCAGGCACTCCAACTTTCATCCAATTGGGTTCTGGTGCATCTTTTAAGTAAAAATCAAAGAACTGTTGCATTCTAATAGTTAAATCCTCACAATCTGCCCTTCGTTTTAAATTATGCGGAGCTCCATTATAAACCAACATCCAAACTGGTTTATCAAGTCTTCGCATGGCATTAAACAACTCTATTCCTTGATACCATGGAACTGCTCCATCTTCGTCATTATGCATTATAAGTAATGGGGTTTCAATCCTATCGGCTGAAAACAGAGGAGAGTTTAGCATGTACAAGGGTAGTTTATTCCATAAATCTCCACCTATTCTGCTTTGAGTTTGTTCATATTGAAATGCACGACTTAAGCCACTTCCCCATCTTATGCCGCCGTAGGCACTTGTCATATTGCTAACTGGAGCTCCGGCCATTGCAGCCTTGTAAACATTTGTTTGGGTTATCAAGTATGCAACCTGATAACCTCCCCAACTTTGTCCTTGAATTCCAATTCGATTTCTGTCGATGAAACTATTTTCATCACAAACTGACTGTGTTCCACTTACAATACAATCATAAGCGCTAGGTCCGGGATATCCATCTCTGTAAATAATGTCAGGTACAAATATTACATACTCATTACTAACATAGTAACTAAAATTAATTACCGACCTTATGGGCTTAGGAGTATGATATGAATTTAGTCTATCACTATATCGCTCATAAAAATAAACCAGCATTGGATACTTTTTTTCTGGGTCAAGATTTTCGGGAGTATATAACATACCCTGTATGCTATCACCATTAAAACTAATCCAGTTAACTAATTCCACATTACCCCAATTATAATCATTTTGCTGAGGATTCGCGTCGGTTATTTTTTCGATATCTGTGAATTCAAGAGTACTCACAAATAGATTTGGAAAAACATTGAACGATTGTTTGGTCCAGATTAGATTATTTGCTTTTTTCGATTTAGCAATCGACCTATAATCAAAACTTCCCATGATGAGAACCTTAGGAGTATCACCACTATTTAATAATAGCTTTGCGAAACCATCATCCTTATTAGTTTTATTAAAAGCCGATAATAATAACGTATTTGGTAGATACTGAGCATCTTTGTCAAGTTTAATATACCTATATCGAATGTTGTTTACTCTACCGTAACCCTGTGTTATATTTACAGGCTTTGAATTTCCAGAAGGGTCAAATTGCCACAAATCAAAATTATCATAGATTACAGCATTTCCTTTCTCTGTCCACCCACAAAACCCATAGGGATGGGCTTCATTTGGAATATCATTAGTCTCATTATAGTAGTTAACATCTACATTTTCTGTTAGGTTAACAGATAAGCCATCTTTGATGTTATATGAATTCCATGAACTATCAACTATATTGTACCATAACACAAAATCTTGATCAGGAGCAAAAGATATACTTGATGCTACTTTTGAGAGAATTAGTTTACTATCACCTGATTTGCGATTCACCAGGTAAACATCTTTGTATCTGCTTGCTTCCCATGATGTCATTCTCTGATAAGGAGCATAATCATATCCCAAACAAAGTTCTCCCTTACTTTTTTTGTTAATACTAATCGTTTTTATCTTCTTATTGGCCAATTGAACAACTTTGTCCCTTTTAGGGAAATAAACAGCAACATAGGACCTTTTCTTTTCTTTTTTAAGCTGTTTTAATTGCTGTGGTTGTAATTGCAAATCCTTCCAATTCCATATATCAACACTTACTTTTTCATCATCTGTTAGTGTATCTTTGATTATGGGTTCGGGTTTGGGACGTGTGCTAAAATATAATTCAGTACCTCTATCGTTAAAGTATATTCTACCATCCTTACTAACCGACCAGTCATTTTTTAGTCTTGAGAAGTTTTCTCCAGAAATACTCTTTAACTTCTTCCCCATGAGGCTATAATAATACAATTCAAAAGCTTTTTCCTTCGTTGTGTCACTCGAATAAGTAAAGGCAAATTGTTTTCCGTTGTCATCTATTTCAATGTTTTCAGAATACCCTTGCTTACTCATAACAACAGAATGGGTTCTATTATCGGTATTATAAAATGCAATCTGAACAGAATCAATACTATCTCCCATAACACGAACAAATGAACAAAGGGACCCATTTTTCGAAATCGAGTACTTGGTTACATTCTCAAATGAAACAGAATCTCCAGTTATGGGATTCATGAGAACTAGAAGCTCTCCCTTTGGCTTAGCCTTTTTCTTCGATTTTTTTTGAGGTGCAATGGAATCAGAAATTGTTGTATCAACCGCACTTTTTTTCATTTTTACTGTAAAAGCAAACCAATCCGATTCATTTTCAGGAACTGATATTGTTTTTAAATCAGGAAACTTTTTCATTTCTCCAACTGAAAGTGTATAGTAGCCCAATGAATCTGCTGGCAATTTTTCTTTTTTAACTTTCTTGAGCTTTGCATTTCTAACTGTATCAAATTGCGGTTTTATTCTAAAAAATAAGATATTCGAATTAGATGACAACATAGGTTTATATGCTCGTGAAATCATTTTATATGTACTGGTATTAACATTGTATAAAAACATCTTTCCATCACCCTTTTGCGGATTGATTTCATATGTAACCCATTCCCCATCATTTGATATGGAGCTATTTTTTATAGACTTCCAGCTATCATAAACTGTGTGATCAAGGGGCGTTTTGTTCTGGGCCATTGCATAAAATGAAATGCAGAATAAAATAATACCGATGTAAATTCTTGACATTGCCATAACTTGAGTTTATTTATAATCAACAAAATTATACTTTTTGTAATTTGATCTTATGTTTTATTTGTAGCACTATCCAAAACGAAGTTTTTTACTTAACTCCATGCAAACGTTGTAATTGCTCTAATTGCAGTAGTAAAAAGTCATGGAGACTATACAAGGGTTAAGTTTAAGTTAAATTCACTAAACTAAGCATAGTGCTCCCCTAAAGTGGAATATTTGTGCAAAAAGTAAATTTAACATAGAAACTATGTATTAGATCGTAATTATTTCTGTGATTATATAATCTTTTAATAATTTACCAATATTTCGACTTAGATTGTTAGAAAACCTGTAACTTTAGGCTTTCTAAATTCTGATTTAGTTAACAGTTAAATGTTTTATAGCAACCCAATCAATAAGATAAATAGATGAGTTATATAGATTTTGACAAAACCCAACTTATAAATTTAAAATACTCTTTACATCGCGAGTTATTACGTACCAATAGAGCTGGTAGTTATGCCAGCACAACAATTATTACTACAAACACTAGAAAATACCATGGTTTACTAATTGCACCTCAACCAAATATTGATGATAATAACCATGTATTACTATCTGAAATAGATGAAACATTAATAGCCAATAATTACGAGTTTCATGTTGGAATGAGAATGTATCCCGGTGGTGTTTTTGAACCAAAAGGTCACAAATACCTGAAGGAGTTTGTATCAGATCCCAATCCAAGACTAATCTATAGAATGGGAGGAATTGTGTTTGTTAAGGAATATATTTTTGCGGCCAATGAAGATCGAATGTTTATTAAATATACACTTGAAAAAGCTTCTCAACAAGTAACATTTAGGCTTAAGCCATTTCTTGCGTTTAGAAATGTTCATTCACTATCAAAGGCTAACAATGATATAAATAAGGAATATTATGAAACCAAAAACGGGGTTGGCTGGCAACTGTATAAAGGTTATTCAAAACTGTTTATGCAGTTCTCAAAAAAGCCAACATATATTCATTCACCCGACTGGTATTATGATATAGAGTATATTAGAGAGAAAAAGCGCGGATACAAAAGTACAGAAGATTTACTTGTGCCTGGATATTTTGATATACAACTAAAAGCAGGAGAGTCGGTTATTATTTCTGCAAGTTTAGAAGAAAAAAACCCTTCCTATTTAAGACGACAATGGACTTCTGAAATAAAAAAGAGAACACCCAGAGATAATTTTGAGAATTGCCTGTTAAATGCATCTGAAGAATTCATAATTCAAAATAATAATAAATCAGAAGTTGTTGCAGGATATCCTTGGTTTGGACGCTGGGGCAGAGACACATTTATTGCATTGCCTGGTTTAACACTTACACGAAATGATACTAAATCATTCAAAGATGTTACAAAAACAATGCTTAATGAGCTGAAATATGGTTTGTTCCCAAATGTTGGTAGTGGAAGTAAGGCTTCGTATAACTCAGTGGATACATCATTGTGGTTTATTTGGGCATTACAACAACTCCATAATCATAAAAATAACAACACCGACATATGGAGCGAATACGGAAAGTCAATCAAGAAAATATTGAATAGTTTTAAAAGAGGTACACTGTTTAATATCAAAATGCATGATAATGGACTTATTTGGGCAGGAGAACCTGGCAAAGCACTTACATGGATGGATGCTATTATTGATGGGCAGCCAGTTACGGCAAGAACTGGTTATGCAGTTGATATAAATGCACTTTGGTATAATTCTATATGCTTCTGTCTGGAACTGGCAAATGATTCAAACGACACATCCTTTATTAGTGGTTGGAAAAAATGGCCCGCAATTATTAAAGCTTCGTATATTAATACCTTTTGGGATAAGGAAAAAGGATATTTGGCTGACTATGTAGTTGGCGACAAGAAAGATTGGTCGGTGCGCCCAAATATGATTTTTGCAATCTCCTTACCTCATAGTACACTTAATGAAGAACAATCATTCAGTATTCTTAATATAGTTAAAAGCGAACTACTTACTTCAAGAGGTTTACGAACACTTTCTCCAAAGAATCCGATGTATCAAGGTAGATATAAAGGTGACCAAAAAAATCGTGATAGAGCATATCATCAGGGAACAGCATGGCCATGGTTACTGGGTGCATATTCAGAAGCATACCTAAAAGTATTTGGTTCTTCTGGAATTGAAGCCGTTGCTGATATTTACGCCGATTTTGAAAAAGAAATGGATGATGATGGAATTGGCACTATATCTGAGGTATATGATGGTGACCCACCACACAAAGCCGGAGGTGCCATATCCCAGGCATGGAGTGTTGCTGAGCTATTAAGAATTAAATCGATGATCGATAATTATGGCAACTAAACTAATAAACCACACAATTAAATTGAACTTGTTACTATGCGAATATTAATGTTTGGGTGGGAATTTCCACCACATATCACAGGAGGTTTAGGAACAGCTTGTTTTGGACTGACAAAAGGTTTGGCAAAACATGATGTTGATGTTATTTTCGTTGTACCTAAAGCATATGGAGATGAAAGTGAAGAAGCGGTGAGATTGGTTAACGCAAGTGATATTCCTTTTGATTTTAAAGATGAAAACTACAACGAATATTGGAATCGAATAAAATACTTAGAAATAGGTTCCAATATTGTTCCATATGTTGGCCCTGAAGATTTCTCTACTGTAATAGAGAAACAGCAGAAAACAGGCGAACAATATACCAGCAAAGTATTTTCACGAGAATACACTTTTTCGGGAAAATATGGTGCAAACCTAATGGAAGAAATATCAAGATATGCACTAATAGCTTCTGCCCTTGCACTTAAAGAAGATTATGATATCATCCACGCTCACGATTGGCTCACTTATCCGGCAGGAGTTGCAGCGAAAGAAGCATCTGGAAAACCTCTCGTTGTTCATATGCATGCTACTGAATTTGATAGAACAGGAGAAAATGTAAATACCATAGTATATGGTATTGAAAAAGAAGGAATGGAAAAAGCAGATCGGGTTATAACAGTAAGTAATCTAACCCGAAGGACTGTAACAGAAAAATATGGAATCGATCCCGGCAAGGTAATTACAGTTCATAATGCTGTTGACCAAGATATGTTTTCTGAAATTGAAGAAGTAGCACGTCATCTAAACGAAAAGATCGTAACATTCTTGGGACGAATAACCTTCCAAAAAGGACCTGAATACTTCATTGAAGCTGCATATAAAATACTCCAAAAAGACAAAAATGTAAGATTTGTGATGGCTGGATCAGGTGATATGCTCAATAAAATGATTAAGCGAGTAGCCGAACTTCGCATAGCAGATAAATTTCATTTTACAGGATTCTTAAAGGGCTCTGAGATTGACCGAATGTTTGCCCTAAGTGATGTTTTCGTAATGCCTTCGGTAAGTGAACCATTTGGTATAGTGCCATTGGAAGCAATGCGATCTAACGTGCCAGTAGTAATTTCAAAACAATCAGGAGTTGCAGAAATATTAGAGCATGCGCTTAAAGTAGATTTTTGGGATGTTGATGCAATGGCAGATTCTATTTATGGTTTATGTCATTACGATGCGATATCACGAATGTTTAAAAAATATGGCAAAGTAGAAGTTGAAAATTTAAAATGGGAAGATGCTTCTTTAAAAATTAAAGACGTTTATACTCCATTAATGCCAACAATTAAATAGTACTATTAAAATAACTTGTAACGCAAATAATAATTATATAATATGAGATCAATTTGTTTTTATTTCCAGGTACATCAACCATATAGATTAAGGGAATATCGTTTTTTTGATATTGGTGATAAGCATAACTATCTTGATGATTATACAAATCAAATGATAATGAGAAGAGTAGCTGAAAAAAGCTATCTTCCGATGAACCAATTGTTGCTAAATCTTATTAATGAAAATGGATCAGATTTCAAGGTAAGTTTCTCAATTTCAGGAACTGCAATGGATCAATTTGAAGCATTCCATCCAGAAGTAATTGAAAGTTTTAGAAAACTAGCTGATACTGGAAATGTTGAATTTCTTACCGAAACATATGCTCATTCATTGGCCTCACTGAAAAGCAAAGATGAATTTGCAAAACAAGTACAAATGCATTCAGAAAAAACAGAAAGATTATTTGGCAAAGTACCAACAACATTCAGAAATACAGAGTTGATATATTCTGATGAAATAGGTGAGATGGTAAGTAATATGGGGTACAAACTAATGCTTACCGAAGGTGCAAAACATGTGCTTGGTTGGAGAAGCCCAAATTTCATGTATAATAGCGTATCAAATCCTGAATTAAAACTACTTCTAAAGAATTTTAGATTAAGCGATGACATAGCATTTAGATTTTCTGAACAAAGCTGGAAAGATTGGCCATTAACTACCGAAAAATTTGTTGATTGGTTAGCCAACACAAACCCTGATGAAGAAGTTGTTAATTTGTTTATGGATTATGAAACTTTTGGCGAACATCAGTGGGAAGAAACGGGTATTTTTAGTTTCATGCAGGATCTTCCAAGTGAACTATTGTCAAAAACTGATTTTATTTTTTCTACACCAAAAGAGTTGGGAGAAAGACTCAAGCCTGTAAGTGCAATTCATGTCCCAACTCCAATTTCTTGGGCAGATGAAGAACGCGATTTAACTGCATGGCTTGGAAATGAACTTCAAGATGAAGCCTTCGATAAACTATATGACCTTGAACCACAAATCAAAAGTATTACCAATCCAAAGATTCTGAAGGACTGGCTATACCTACAAACAAGTGATCATTTTTATTATATGTGTACAAAATGGTTTTCTGATGGTGATGTACATAGTTATTTCAACCCATATGGAACACCTTATGATGCATTTATCAATTATATGAATGTCCTTTCTGACTTTTCAATACAAGTTGAAAAAAACTCAAATCCCGAAAGTGATTTTTCTGGTTTTAGAGAAACTGTATCAAACATTGCTGAAAAGGTTGAAAATGTAGCAAGAAAAACTGCCAAAACAACTTCAGAAAAAGCAAAAACGGCATATAACAAAGGAAAGAATGTAAAATTCGAAGACATTAAAGATATGTCGGATACAGCCGTAAAAAAACTTGTAAAGGAAATCAAGGTTGAAGAACTTAGTGTTGCTTTAAAAGATGCTGAAAAAGAATTAGTTGACAAAGTAATCCCTAATCTTAGCAAAAAAGCAAAACAGAAGTATGACGAAATTCAGAAAGATCTGCAAAGCGTAAAAAAATCAGATATCAAGAAGTTTAAAAAAGATATTGAAGACAGAATCAAAGATCTTTGGGGATAAAATATATCGTAAAATAGTTTGATGCTTTACTTGATATAATTAGGGTCTATCCTATAGCTATCATATTTAGTTAGGTCATTACCCTTAATTACACTAGTTAGTTCCTTTACGTATGCTTCTCTTCTCTCGGAGTAGTCTATTAAGTAATTCACAAGTACATATGGATCCTTTGTTGTTAGTCTTTCTTTTCTGAATTCAGCAAACGGCCCAGTTGCTAAAGTTTTAAAATAACCTTCAATTGCCTGTTCCAGATTATTAAATTTCCGTAAATATACTTTTGTTCCAGACCTTGTGGAAGAGGCTTCTATCCTTTCTTCATGCGGATCAAATGACCATAAACCAAATGGATTATTTGCTTCTAGAAAAAACCTTGAAGTACCCCAGGCACTTTCAATTGCCGCCTGTGCTAATACTATACTTACCGGAAAAGTATGCAACCTGCTTTTGAGCATCTCTACATTAGTAGCCTTATACTTTTTCATCAACTCATCAATAAATTGTTGCTCTTCTTGGCTTAAGGATGCTTTTAGTGATAGTAATTCTACTTTATTTAGTTGAATAGATAGCTGTTTTTTTGCCACAAGAACTGCCGGAAGCATCATGTCAAAGAATAATATTTTCTTTTTCACAACCGGTAAATCTTTCAATGAAACCGCACTTGTGTATACATATGGTATTACAAGAGAATCATTTATTGGCATAATATCAGTATAACTTTTAATCGGTTTCTCAATCAATTTTATGTAATCGCCTGAGTCACAACCACCAGAAACAAACAAAAAGGTAATTAATAAATAAGCTAGCACATAGTATCTTTTTTTTCTATCTGACATAATTTATCATGTATGATTTAAGAAGTTTAATATTAAACCCATTCAGCTAACATACAACAAAATCATTAATTTCTTACATTTGTAAATTCGAGTTTCAAAATGAAGAATAAATGAAAGCCTTTTCTGATTTGCTGCTCAAAATAATGGGTTGGAAAATTGATAATGAAATACCAAATACAATTAAAAAGGCTGTTATAATAGTTGCTCCACATTCGAGTTACTGGGATACAGTAATAGGAAAACTTGGGTTCTGGCATATGGAGGTTGATTCAAGGATACTAATTAAAAAAGAAGCTTTTTTTTGGCCTTTTGGGCAAATATTAAAGTATTTAGGAGGCATACCGGTTAATAGAAAAAAAGCAGGAAGATTAACTGATAATGTTGCCCATTTGTTTGATGAATATGATTCGTTATTTATTACAATTACTCCTGAAGGAACCAGAACTTTGGTTAGAGAGTGGAAATTAGGTTTTTATTATATTGCTCTGTCGGCAAATGTGCCTATAGTGCTAGGGCTTCTCGACTACAAAAACAAAACTGGAGGCATGAAAAAATTATTCTATCCAACAGGTGATATTAAAAATGATCTAGCCGAGATTAAATCTTTCTATAAAGGTATAGCTGGTAAACATCCCGAAAGATCTAAAATTTTCGATTAATACAAAACAGCAACATAGTGAACTATGAAAAGTTTTAAGATAAGTGTAAGGAGGAGTGCTTTTTTCATACTTATAATTACTGCTGCCTTTTCAATTTTTTCAATAAGTGCTCTATGGATATATTCTGAAATTAATAAATCAAATAATAGCATTGATGTTCTAAGAGATCAATATATATCAGAGCAGAAAAAACTAATAAAAGACGAAGTTCAGAATGTTGTATCATTAATTGATTTTAGTAGGAAAAGCAATGATAACGATTCCATAGACGAATTAAAACTTAAAATACTCAATCATGTTAGTAGCATCCGTTTACAACATGGTGGTTATATTTTTATAAATACATATGATGGTAAAGCCCTTATTTTTGATGGAGTAAAAATTATTGGAGAGAAAGATGTTACTGATATGACAGATCCCGATGGATTGAGGATTTTTGACATTGAAATGGAGGCGATTAAGAATCCAAAGGGAGATTTTTTTTGGTATAAGTTTAAAAGATTAGATACTTTTAGTCCTGTTCCGAAAGTATCATATGTATATGGTTATGAAGATTGGCAATGGATAATTGGAGCAGGCATATACCTAGAGGATATTCAGTTATTTATCTTAAATAAAAAGAATGAATATCAAGCAATCCTCTTTAAAAAAGTACTTTATATCATACTACTATTTACTGTATTACTTTTTGCAATATTAGCGGTATCGTTTTATTTGTCAGGATTTATTAGGAAAGAGTTTGCTATTTTCACATCATTCTTTCATAAAAACCCAACCGAAGACTCCTTTATTGAATATAAGAAACTCCACATCGAAGAGTTTAAAGCACTAGCACATTCAGCAAACATTATGATCAAACAAAGAAGAGTTGCTGAAATTCTTCTGAAAAAGGAGAGGGATAAAGCTCATAGTTACTTAAACGTAGCTGGTGTAATTATTCTTGCTCTAGATGAAAATGGTATAGTTACTTTAATTAACGAAAAAGGATGTGAAACTCTAGGTTATAATGAAAATGAAATCCTTGGTAAAAATTGGTTTAACAATTTTGTTCCGGTCTCTGAAAAGCAAAAGTTAAGAAATGTTTTTTATGATAGAATGAAAAATATTGATGATAACTCATTCGCAAATATCGAGAGTAAAACAATTTCGTCAAATGGTGATGAGAAGGTTATTTCATGGAATAATACCATCCTCACTGATACCCAAAATAACATTATTGGGAGTCTAAGTTCAGGACTTGACATTACCGAGTCGAAGCGTGTTAAAGAATCATTTGATGAAAGTGAAAAAAAATATCAACTACTATTTGAAAAAACAAATGATCCAGTATTGATAATTGGACAAGACAACACATTTATTGACTGCAACGATGCTGCATTAAAAATCCTAGGGTTAAGTAAAAAATCAGAATTGCTAGGCTCAAAACCAGATAATCTGTCGCCAACGAAACAACCCGATGGAAAACCTTCATTTACAAAATCATTAGAAATGATTGAGAATGCTCGCAAAGATGGGTTTACTAGGTTTGAGTGGTTACATCAGGATATTAACCACTTACCATTTTATGTAGATGTATCTTTAACAGCAATCCCTATATCAGGTGTTGAATATTTGTATGTTGTTTGGAGAAACATAACTGAAAAGAAAAAACAAGATGAAGAATTAATTATTGCCAAAGAAAAGGCTGAGCAAAGTGACAATATTAAGACCTCATTTCTTCATAATATGCAACATGAAATCAGAACTCCATTAAATGCAATTATGGGTTTTGCTCAGCTACTAAAATTTCATGATCTCAGCGAACAAGAAAGGGATGATTTCCATTCTTCTATTATAAGCTCAGGAGCACAACTTACCAATATAATAGATACGATAATCGACTTCTCCAGACTACAGGCAGGATATGTACTAATTACAAATGAAACAATCGAATTGAAGAATCTGCTCATTGATATTTTTCTGAAGTACCAGTACAAGGTTCCCAATAATTTGATACAATTCACCATTAATTCCTATCATGGTAATAACAGTTCCTTTGTTAGAAGCGACTTAAACAAAATACGTGATATAATTCATCACTTGCTTGATAATGCATTCAAGTTCACTGAATCAGGCTCAATAGAATTATCATATAATATTGAACAAGAAAGTATAGTATTTGAAGTCACTGATACGGGAGTTGGAATTCATAAACGGCATTTTGAATCGATTTTTGGAGGTTTTAATAGAGTCACTCATAATAATACTGAGAAGCTATATGGCGGTAATGGCCTAGGACTTAGCATATCTAAATCCATTCTTACATACATGGGAGGTAATATTTGGGTAGACTCGCATCTTGGAAAGGGATCGAAGTTTTCATTCAGTGTTCCTTACCGGCCTGTCAATATTGATGAAGTAATTACAAATCATGATTTCACAGGTAACAACATAACCATTGTTACCACTAATGTTGTTAGATTTGATAGGATAAAAAGGATTTCTGATGAAATGGGTATAAATACAACCCATATAGTTAGTGGCATTGAAGCTATCGAGTTTTGTCAAAATAACTATGAAACTGATTTAATGATCATGGATATGGATTTGACTGGGATGAATGGTATTACCGCTACAAAAGCAATTAAAGCCTTTAATAAATCTCTTCCCATAATCGCATTTATTAAGGAAGGCTCGAAAAAATTCAGTAAAGAAAACACTATTATTGCTGGATGTTCCTACTATATACTCGAATCAACCCCTGATACCAATATATCACATGCCATTTCTTTGTTTTTAATAAAAGATATACTTACTAAAAAGAACTTCTGAAGTTAAAAGTACAAATAGTGAAAAACAAAATTATTTTCTTTATTGTACTCTAAGGTAGGAAAAGGGATTTTAATAAAGCTCAACGCTTTAAACGTAAACCTTAATAAAGCAGAATTTGTTTTGATCCTTGTCCAATCGATATCTAGTGAAAAATAATACTGACGTGTCCGTTTATGATATGGCAATGGTTTCCCGTTGTAATCAGGTGGGTTTGAAAAAGTTCCTAACATTCCGGTAGCCCCATAACCAAATGATATATTTAGCCATTTAGGAACCTTTGTATCATTACGTATGAATGACGCAATATTTGCTGATAACCAATAGGTTTGACCATTATAATCCTTCAAAATACTTTGCAAAGAATTATTACCGAGTAAATCAGGACGATAATTCGGAAAATCAGTAGGGTGATACGAGAATTTAATTCTGACCCTTTGCTCTTTCCATAATACTTGTTGACCAGTAAAAAATCCTGCACCTACAGTATTGGCTATTAAATCACCTGAAGATGCTCCCCATTCAGCAGAAAAACTATCTAACAATTCAATTACCGTCATGGCAGACCACCCCATTATACCACCATAAATAGCCGACCTATTATTATCAACACCAGCCCAACGTAAGGACCAAAAAGCGTAATTACTTATAATATATGCAGTTGTTGCATGCCCAACTTTATCTACTTGTAACCACCCCTTATTATCATTGTACCAATGAAAAGATGTAAGTTTGTTATCCTTGTACCAACCCAGATATAGAACCCCTAATGTAGCTGCGTATAACCCAGCACCAGTATAAATTACGGTATTAAGCCTTTTCTTATTAATTGTATCTGAGTATACGCTGTAAGGTTGGCTTTTAACTATATTAATAAAGGTAGATAGTATTGTAACAATAATAACAATTCTTGAAATGTAGCCAACAAACTTGCTCATAGAAACTAAGAATATCTATTGAGGATTTCGTATATGATCTCAGTCTTTTCCTTTAGCAATTTATCTGTCTTGGCTTCAGCTAAAAAACGAAGATAAGGTTCAGTGTTAGAAGGTCGAATATTAAACCACCAATCCTCAAATTCCAATCGATATCCATCAAAATCATAAAACTCAAAATCCTGATTGCTAAAATACTCTAATACCTCATCCATTGCTTTTTGCTTTTCAGCAATAACGAAGTTAACCTCTCCAGTGTTCGAATATTGTGAAATATCACCAATAATTTGTGAAAATGACTTGCCGTCCTTCTTGTACATATTAAGAATGTTAAGTACTAGTTCTGCTGCCATAAATGCACAATCAGAATAATAGAAATCTCTAAAATAATAATGACCAGCCAATTCACCACCATAAATTCCGTCTACTTCCTTTAATTTTGTAGCTCCATAGGCTCTACCAACCTTCCAAATTTCAATATCTACACCAAACCTTTTTAAATACTCCCCAACAGCTTTGGATGTCCTAATATCATGAACCACTTTTTCTTTTTCATTCCCATCTGCAAAAAAGTAATTACCCAATAATGCAATGATTAAGTCTGGCGAAACAAATTGTCCTTTCTCATCAATAAACATTACTCTGTCAGCATCACCATCAAATATAATCCCAATGTCACAACTATTGTCAATTACACTTTTCTTTATTTGCTGCTGATTACTAGGATCCAAAGGATTTGGTTCATGTCCGGGAAAAGTTCCGTCCATTTTATCATTGATAGTTACTGGGTCGTTTCCAAAAATCTGTTTAACAAAAAGAGATG
Organism: Bacteroidota bacterium; assembly: GCA_016845105.1. Taxonomy (GTDB): domain Bacteria; phylum Bacteroidota; class Bacteroidia; order Bacteroidales; family F082. The sequence goes on from JAERTF010000206.1 coordinate 27,614, forward strand.
ACATTCCATTTGAACAATCAATGGCTAGATTTAGTTTTGAATAATCTTGTTGGTATTTTTTTAAAAATGATAAGTACTCATTCTTGAAGTCAACATCAACTATGGTCCCTTTTGACTTCTTAATGGGAGCTGCATTTTGTTCAATTAGGTTCTCTAATTTATTTAGTCCATTTTCATAACCTATTGGTAATACATCTTTACCTGAAAATTTTAATCCATTATAATTACTTGAATTATGTGATGCAGTAATCATAATCGAAAACTCATAATCGTACCTGCCAGTTCCCCAATATATCATTGGGGTTGTGGTTAGTCCAGCATCATAAACATCAGCTCCCGCATCATTAAGTCCATGCGCCAAAGCTTTAAAAAGCTCCACTGATGATAATCGAATATCTCTCCCAACAAGAACTTTACTTACTCCAAAAACCTGAGGAATATACACTCCTATTTTATAGGCAATATCTTCATTTAACTCCGACCCCCAAATTCCACGTATATCGTATGCTTTAAATGCTTTCATTATTTATAGATCCTCAATTTATTTAATGCTGACTGGTATTTTCTTGCATTACGATTGTGTTGTGCATTGGTTTTTGCAAATACATGATATCCTGATAAATCATCCTTGGCACAAAAATATAAATACCCATCATTCTTATAATTAAGAACAGCATCGATAGAGGAAATTGATGGTATACAAATTGGTCCGGGAGGTAACCCTCCATATTTATACGTATTATAAGGCGAATCCAAATCCATATGTTCGTTAAGTACCCTTTTTATACTATAATCGTTTAAAGCGTATATCAATGTTGGATCTGCTTGCAATCGCCATCCCTTTTCAAGACGATTAATATAAACACCAGCAAGCAATGGTTTCTCATCTACCTTATTTGTTTCCTTCTCAACTATTGATGCCAAAGTAATAATTTCAGGAATGGTCATTCCCATATTTGTAGCCTTATTTGTTCGAGTAGAATTCCAAAAACTCAGGTATTCTTCATGCATTCTTGCAACAAATCCTTTTGCCGAAGTATTCCAGTAAAACTCATAGGTATCAGGGATAAAAATTGTCGATATGGTGTTGTTTGTTAAGCCCATACTACTCAATGAAACAGGATCGTTAAATTCATCAACCAAAGCTACAGAATCGGCTTCAATCTGCTTACTAACTTTACCTGCCAGTTGATAAATATCTCGTACATTATTAAAAATTACATTTACCGGAACCTGATTGCCTGAACGCAATAGTTTTATTAAATCATCATTATTCATATTATCCTCAATGATATAATGTCCTGGTTTTATTAGATTTGGATAATTCTTTTTATCTGCCCACCAAATAAAATTGTTTCGATGAACAATTAATCCTTTCTCAAAAAGAACTTTTTTTACATCATCAAAATCCGATCCTGTGGATATATAAATTGACACTTTTTTTCCATCTGGAGTCCAAACATTTGGTTTATAAATTATCTGATATAAAAAATAACCACCAATCGTAGCAATTATCGCAATAACTACAAATAACCATACAATATATTTAACGTACGATTTTTTCTTTTTCCTTGTAACACCGTAATGAGAGTGATAATAAGCCATTATTATATTTTGTTTTATACTTTTATTTTAAATAGAGTTTGCATTAACAAGCTGATATAAACTCTCGTCAACCCACTTGTTATTTATTATATTCCAGTCTTTTTTTACACCAACATGCACAAAGCCTCTACTTTGAAAAAGATGCTTACTTTTAGCATTATCGGTTGCAATATTACAATATAGTTGATGGATGTTTATATTTCTAAACATAAAATCAACAACCATATCCAAGGCCAATCCAGCGTATCCGTTATTTTGTTCTTTTTCAATAATTAAGATTCCAACCCCAGCTCTTCTATTATGGAAATCGCAATCAAAAATATCAACGATTCCTACTTTTAGCTGAGTCAATTCATCTGATTTAATTATTATTAATCTTAATTGCTGTGCAGAATAAATGTCCTTATCTGCCATCATTATATATTGTTCAATATCAAACCTTGAGAATGGATTATGAGTATTACTAACATGCCATAAGCTAGTATCATTCTCCATATCCAGAATGAAATCAATATCATCTGGTTCAGGCGCCCTAAGACTCAAATTATCATTAATAAGCATATACTACAAGGTCCAATAAAACAGATAAAAATAGTGATTATTATTAAATTCAAAATCTTATTGTATTTATACTGAAT
>JAERTF010000207.1 GCA_016845105.1 Bacteroidota bacterium
AATGATAAATAGTAATTTTTTGATAGTTAATTATTTATGCAAAACAATATTATAGTTGTCGTTTTTTTAAAGCATATGATTTTCAGCTAGTTTAATTTTAACCCACAAAATTTGGCTACTTTTGCTCAATAATTTATTAACAATGATAGAAAACAGCACGATTTTGGCAATAGCATCTGATCATGGCGGATTTGAGATGAAAGAGTTTCTTAAAAAGAAACTTTTTGAATCTGGATTTAGAACAAAGGATTTTGGAACTTTTTCTGAAGATAGTGTTGATTATCCTGATATAATTCATCCACTTGCAAAAGCCATCAATGAAAATGAATATAGTATTGGAATAATTATGTGTGGTAGCGGTAATGGAGCTCAAATTGTTGCAAATAAATACCCAAACGTAAGAGCAGGACTATGTTGGAATGTGGAGCAGGCTATGTTAACAAGGCTTCATAATAATGCCAATATATTATCATTACCCGGAAGATTTATTCCCTTTGATCAAGCATGGAAAATGGTTGAGGTATTTTTATCAACGGATTTTGAAGGTGGTAGGCATGAGAAACGTGTTAATAAAATACCCATAATATTATAATTTGTGAATGAAAAGTAGTAGTGAAAATAACTCATTTTTAACAACTTCTGAAAAAGTTGCCTTTGATAAATCACATCGTGAAAAGATTAAATTTAATATGTCGCGATATGATACAGCTGTAAAAAAGGGTAAGGGTAATTATAAAAATCTTGATATTGCGAAAGATAGAGCTGGATTTTTAAAATATAAGGTTATAAGTGAACTTGATAGATTTTTAATAGAGTTTGAAGATAATTTTACTGCAAATGGAGGAAAAATTATTTGGGCACAAAATTCTGATGAGGCGTTAAAAGAGATACAAAGTATTACTAAACATCATAATATAAAATCGGCAGTTAAATCAAAGTCGATGACTACCGAGGAGATTGAACTTAATGATGCTCTTACAAAGGATGGCATTGATGTATTGGAAACGGATCTTGGTGAGTTTATTGTACAACAAGCCGGACAGAAACCTTATCATATTGTAACACCTGCAATGCATATGTCAAAGAAAGATGTAGCATTACTTTATAATGAAAAGTTTAATACACCCGAACACCTAACTCCCGAAGAACTTACTTTATATACAAGAAAGTTATTACGTGAAAAATTTACTGCTGCAGATCTAGGTATTACCGGTGCAAATTTTTTGATTGCCGATACTGGTTCAATTGCTTTAACGGAAAATGAAGGTAACGGAATGTTATCAATGTCGTTTCCTAAGGTTCATATTGCAATTGCCGGAATAGAAAAAATAATTCCAAAACTCGAGGACCTTGATTTGTATTGGCCTCTTCTTTCTTCGCATGGTACTGGACAGTCAATGACTGTATATAATTCAATAATTAGTGGTCCTCGTAAAAATGGAGAAGTTGATGGCCCCGAAAACATGTATTTGATTTTGTTGGACAATGGACGTGCTAATTTATTGAATGAAGAAAAACAGCGCCAGGCATTATCATGTATTAGGTGTGGAGCTTGTTTAAATGCTTGTCCGGTTTATAAAAATATTGGTGGCCATACTTATAATACTACTTATAGCGGACCAATTGGGTCGGTTATTACACCTTTTTTGTCGGGTGAAAAAAAATTCAAGCATTTGAGTTTTGCATCATCCCTTTGTGGGAAATGTACAACCGTTTGTCCTGTTAAAATCCCTTTGCATGAATTGTTACTGCAAAATAGAAATCACTCGGTTAAAAAGGGATACTATACGTTTTTCGAGAAACAAACGATAACTCTATCATCAAAGGCATTACGTTCCAGAAAAATGCTAGATTTATTGTCAGGGAAAACAAAGAATAGTTTAATGAAACTTACTGTTTCGAAAACATGGGGACCCCGGCGTGATTTACCTGAGTTGGCACCAAAATCTTTTAATCAATTGTGGAAAGAAAAGGAAATGGAGTAGTTAGTATTATATCTGATTTAGTAGTCCATAAACTGCTGAAATAGTACTTGTAAATATGAATTACCATCCTTTACAATAGAATCTTTTAAATGAGGCTCTATTTTCATTATTTGATATTCTTTAATGGTATTATTATAAACAAAGTAGCCATCAGGACTAACCCATCCTACACCTTCTCCTGTTTCAAAATATGCAAACTCAGGAGTTGTAGGATTAAATAGATTACGACTCCAAAAGAAATCTTCTGAAGATAATTCTAACTGCGATAACAATGTTCCTGCGATATCGGTTTGTGAACTTATTCTATTTATTTGTTTCCCTCTATAGTCATCAACAATAACATCACCATAAAACAGCATTGGTACATGCCTGTAATCTTTCGTGTATACTGGCCAGTGGTTGTAGGTATCATGACTATGATCGGCCACAATAATAAAAAGAGTATTGTTGTACCATGATTGTTTTTTGGCTTTTTCAAAGTATTCTCCTAAACTTCTATCCGTATAATATGCCGAATTTAAATAACCATTTTGATTTCTTGTTTTAGCCCAACCAATAACATCTTCCATGGGTTGGTCGTAGGGAGAATGTGTACTCACAGTAAATAATGCAGAAAAGAATGGTTGCGTTGCTTCATTCAAATCATTTAATTGTTCGTTTAGGATATATTCGTCATGAATACCAAGCTTGCCCCTTGGTAAACCATCATCAAAATCACTTATTTCTTTGATAACATCAAATCCATTTACTGAAATGAATGAATTAATTCCTCCATACATAAGCTCACCACCAAAATAATACGATGTTGAATAACCTTCATTTTCAAGCTTTTTAGTTAGACTTGGTAAGCCGGTGATTTTGTCCAGATTATGAGATATTGCTGTTATTGGAGTAGATGGAAATCCTGCAAAAATTGCTGTCATAGCTTGTTCCGAACGATTACCGCTTGCATAGAAATCTGTAAAAAGAATCCCTGATTTTTCAAGTTTTCTGAACTCAGGTGTGATTCCTGATTTACCCCCCAACGATTCTATTAAATCAGCCGACCAACTTTCTAGTATTAAAATAACAATATTTGGTCGTACTGTTGTAAGTATGCTTATTGTTGTGTCTACATCAACTTTAAGTATGTCATTAACAGTTTCTTGAGCAGTTTCAATATTATAAAAGTTAAAGGGGTTAGTATCTTTAAATTTGTAATTTTCAATTGTACTTATTAGCAAACTATATCCTGAGTTTACAGATGCAAGATTAATAAAATTGTGTTTTGAGAAATACGATTTACTTTGGGTGATGGGTATCTCAGAAATTCCCCCTCGAATTCCAACAAATAACAAAATGGATGTAATTAAAAGAAAAGGAATGCTAAATATGAGATTGTTGCTGGCCTGTTCAATTTTAGTGAAAATAAATTTCCTAAAAAACCAAAAATATAGGACAACCTTGATAACTAATATAGTCATAAGTAAAAAGAATGTTCCTGTGCTTGCGGTATTATAAATTTCTTCGGGATGAGATAAATAATTTAGGGCTTTGTAATGTAGTTTTGTTTTCCATTCATCATAAATGCCAATTTCTGCAGTTGCGATCATTACATACAACACTATAATTATAAAAGAATATATAAGTGTAATATAATTCAACCATTTGGATCCCCAAATTGACTGAATTACTAATATCAAAAAAGGAATTATAATTATATAACTTGCTGTTGAGATATCCAATGGAAGGGCATACCAAAACGAATAAAAAACATCTATAACATCTATATTATCAGTCGATAGAGTGCCCCAGTAATATACGTAGAATACCAGTCTTGAAAATGCAAAAACAAGCATCCAAAATAGAAATTGCTTTAACAGGGATTTTATAAATATCATATTTGTAATTATCAATATAAACTGCAAAGTTAACTAATGCATACCGATATGTGTTGGCATTTTATTCTGAATAGTATTATTCAATTTCGCCAAATCCTGTTATTTCTTTTTTTTGTTGTCACAATAAGTCATTCAAATTAATTATTTTACAGCCCTTACTTTCATAATATTGTATCATCTCTGGAATTTTCTTTTTACTCCAACTGGTAATGCCATCGGATAAGACAGTAACTTCGTGATTTGCTTTACGTAAATTAAAACAAGTTGATTTAACACAAATAGTAGCATCTCCTCCTACTATGTAGAACTTACTTATTTTATTTTTAATTATAAAGTCTGTAAATTCCTCACTGGTTAATGAATTTCCTTTGTTTTTCGTAAAAATATTTTTTGATGCTATTTTCAAGTCTGAAGCTAATTCAGAGCCGACTGTATTGGGTTTGAAGTTTCTTGCACCGGCTGATAAATTTTCATGCCGTATATAAACAACATGAATCTTATTATTGATTGCCCAATCAATGGCTTTATTTATATTGTTAATTACTTCTTTGTAATTCTTTGGTGTATCATTTTGAATGTCTATTATTACTAATGCTTTACTCATTTTTCTAACTTTTTGTGTCCTTATTGAATGGTTTATATTGAACGTTCTATCTTGCTTTTATGTCCTTTACTTACTGAGCAGCTTGCTTATAAATACCATGATGAAACAAAACCACTATATATCCGGATGTACTCTTTTGGTTAGATACCTAATTCTTTCAAAGGGAATATATCCCATTTTCTTGAATGCTTCAAACGAGTCACTATTGTAGCCTTCTATCTGGCATGCAAATATTCCTATTCCCTGTTCTTTCAACCACTCTTCACCTTCATCTACCAGTAGTTTGGCAACCCCTTTTTTCCGAAAAACAGGTAATACACAAACCCTGTTAATCCACCCTTTTCTACCATCATGGGTTATTAGTGCTGATCCGATTATATCATCATCAATTTTTGCAAAAATAAATTTTGAAATTCCATTATAAATTTCTTTTTCGATATTTTTGCGACTATCCCTGCCATTTGGTTTATATGGCAACCCTGATGCCTTCCATATATCAACTAAAGCATCATAATCACATGGCTGACATGGTGTTATAACAATATCCATAGCATTTACGTTTGTTTAATAATAAACAACTTCAGTATCTGGGTGTGCTGTTTTAAAAGTATCAATTTTTGAACTTTTTAATGATGTGTTATAACACTGCAAATAGTTCAGTTTTTTTAGTTGATTTAGCGGCTTTAAATTGCGAACCCTTGTATTGTTTATGTACAATTTTTCAAGGGCAGCTAATTTTTCTAAATATTTTAATGACTTAATCTTAGTTCCAGCAATGTTTAGAATGATAAGATTGTTCAAATCCGAAATGGGTTCTAAATCTTCTATCGAAGTGTTTTCTAAGATGAGTTCTTCCAGATTAAACAATTTAGAAATAAATTCTACTTCGGAAATTGGATTTTTAGATAGGTTTAATTTTATTAAAGTAGACAATGAAAGTATGGGTGAAATATCAGATATGGAAGTATTATTGATAATAAGTTCTTCAAGTTTGTAAAAAACATGAAGAGGGTTAAGGTTATTCAATAACATATTGTTCGAAATGGTAAGTTTTTGTAAGTCAATAAGTTTTTGCAGCTCCTCATTTGAAGGGCTTGGGGGTAAATCCAATATAGATTGAAACTCATTCTGCCAACTAGTCTCTAAACTGTTCCACCACATTCTGTTCCTGACACTTTGAAATAATATTAAACACTCATTATTCGATTCTTTAAACTTAACTATGTTATCAATTGTGACATTAGAATTATCACAATAAATATTATCGAGTTTTTTAGAATTTACCAAGGGCGATATATCATTAATTTCTGTTTCTTCAATATTAATTTGTTTAAGATTGTGAAGGGTGTTAAATGATTCCAGTGAAGAAACTTCTGTGTTTTTCAAATTTATGATTTCAAGATTATTTAATCCTGATAAAGGAGAAAGGTCGGTAACATTAGTATTTTGCATTTCTAATATCTCTAATCTATGTAACATACTTAGAGGCTCAAGTGATAATATTTCATTATTATTCGCAATGGATAAAGTTGTCTGATTTATTAAAACATGTAGCTTTTCTTTTGTGATAGGCTCGGCGAAATTATATGTAGTTTTAAATATTGTTTGCCATTCCTTTGATAAACCATGCCACCAATTAACCAATTCCTGCGAGTTGTATATTACTAAACATCCTGGGTTAATGTCCATAAACTTATTAGCCTCATTCATCCCAACCCTGCTGTTGTCGCAATATATAACCTTTAGCGAACTATGATTATTTAAAGGACTTAGGTTTGATATTTCTGTGTTGTTTGCCTGGAGTATAGACAGTTGTAATAAATTTGTAATTGGCTCAAGATTAGTTATTAAGGTGCTGTCAATATTTAGGTTTTGTATGCTATATAAGGAATCAATTGATATAAGTGATTTAATTTTTGAGTTTGAGATGTTTAAATCTGAAAGATGTCTTAATCCACTTAATGGGTTAAGAGTGGTAATTTCTGTGTTTGATATTTTCAAATGAGATAAGTTTGTTAATTCAGAAATAGGATCTAATTGTACTACGCTTGATCCAGACAAGTCTAATTTATGAATCCTTTTTAAGCTTCTTATTGCATTTATATTATCAATACCGTTGTTTGACAGGTTTAGTTCTTTTAATGATGAAATATATCTAATGGATCCTATATCAATAACCTTGGACCCTGAACAGTCAAGTATCTCTAACTTTTTTAAATTTCGTATTGGGGAAAGATCTTCAATTAAAGTATTTGATATGTTCAATTCTACTAATTCAGAAAGCTCAGAAAGAGGGTTTAATTCAGAAATAATTAAATTGTTCGAAAGATTTATAGCTTTAATATTTTTAAATGACTTCAACAATCTGTAAATGGTATTTGTGCTAACTGAAATAGTATCCGGAATAATTTGAGTTATCGTATCATATACGATTAGCATCGTATCTCTATCAAATAACGGCGGATCAGTTATTCCATCATCAGATAATATCGCTGTATCAGAAGTTACAACTTCATTCCGTTTCATTGTTACAATAGATGTATCAGAAAACCATTCAATATTTTTAAATGGGAGAGTGTCATAAACAATAATTGATTTTCCGAAAAAGTTTTTCCATTCTGATGACATGTTATTCCACCAAAACCTCAATTCTTCTTGTTCTCTGATTTTAGTAGTATAAATACTCGCTATCTTAAGGTCATTTTGTAGTGGATCAAGGTTGATTTCAATAAAACGCAACTGATTATTATTAACAGTATCATTTTCAACAGTAATACCCTCAAGATGCCTATTTAATGAAAGTTTAAATACCAGTATATTACTATCGGTAACCAGTTGTTCGATTTCATCAATTTCGAAACTAAACTTAACTTGCTTAAAAAAGAAATCTATATCTTTTAGATATGCTTGAATATCCTTATTTAATGATATATCACGATTTTCATCCAAGTCATCTTCAACCTGCACTTTATCATCAACAAAAAACTTTAAATAACTCTCGTTGAAAATAATATCTTTTTCGGAAGGAAGTTCATTTGGGTTTCCCAAAAAATTCAATGTTCCCTCCAAATAGCTAACAAGCTGTTTACTTTGTTCGGTGTATTGCGCAACCTGCTCTATAGATAGTGTGGTGTCATTTTGAGATATTCCCAAATTTGGCAATAGTAATACAACAAAAAACAGAATGTATATTAGTTTAGGCATAGTTTATATGTTCTGATTAAATCTATTTTATCAACTTCTTTTATATATATAAGATTGGATATTAACCATCCTGAATTGGAATCATCACGGTTGAAATATGAAAGTTCGAAATACCAATTTTTTATTTGGAAAAAATGGAATTTAACAGCATCTATTTTTTTAAACTTTATTTGATTGGTTTTCATCAAATAAAAAAATAATGTAAGAAAATCCGGACTGTAGTTTGTAGAAGCGTATAGTTCAACATACTCCTGATCTTCCAATGCTTTTCTGAGGTTCATAAAATCAAGTTCATGACTCTGTGGGTGAAGAAAATGTAAACTTTGTTCAATTGAATCAGGAATCGGAAACATTAAATTAAAATTCTTAAAATATACATTGCTTAATATCCATTTCGATCCCAGGTTTTCTTCTTCCAGAGTTAAAAACAGTATTAAATTTTCTTCTTTTCCATTAACTGTAAATGTTGCCGAAACTTCGGCATACCAATCTTGGTCTAAAAAATTTAGATATACTGGAGTGTCAGTATTTGTAACATCAGATATAAAATATTTTTTTAGGTTTCCGGATGTTCTTGGATTATAACTATCAAACATTGCCGGCAATAACTTTTTGCGTACTTCATTGTTTCTATAAAGGTTGTTTGACGATGATAGTCGTTTACCAAACTTATCTTCTTCCATGTTGAACCGGTTTACAAATTGGCCAACCTGTTTGTTCATGGCGTATAGGTTCGATTCATCTTCAGAAAAACCATTATATGATTGTGCATTGGCTACCGAACTTATAAGTATCAACAGAGATATAATCCAAACAATTTTCCTCATAATAATCAATATTGTGCCATTCACAAGTGTATTGCTTTTCGAAGGGCAAATTTATACTATTATTAAAAACGTAGGTTCATACTAATAATTATAGTATTAATAGGAATGATAGTTTTTTGTCAATAATATTAGCAATATACTGCGTTGTGATTATAAGAACTGTTAGTTATTAAAAGATAGGGGCTATTTTATTACTTTGAATACCTTTTGTTTGCCATTATTCAGAACTTTAAAAACAAATAACCCTGATTTAAATTTGCTCATATCAAATCTAAAGTACTTTCCTTTTACCATATTTTGATATATGATTTTCCCAGTTATATTATAAACTACAATCTTATTTTCACCTCTGGGCATTTCCATGGTTAAATAATTGGAAACGGGATTTGGATAGTACTTCACCTTAATTTCATCATTATAATTACTGATTGAAGAGGGCTTACAACTCCCTATTTCATAAGTGTTTTTATGCTCAGAGTTATTATGCTCTCCTTGTCCGGGATATGAATATGTATAATAGAAATATATTTTCTCTCCTTCATTTGCAGATAGCTGAAATGGTACATTTGGAGTTACATGATAACCCGGGAGGCTATTAGCGTTTGTTCCATAATATAATATGCAGGTTGGAGTACCAACGCCTGCCTGTGATGGTATAAAAGTTAAAGTTGGGTTATTATCATCAGGAGAAAACACATAATCAAACTCCTTATTATATGATGAACCCTCACACGAAGGGGCAGGTGTTAATGAAATATTAACCGCCTTAGAAATTGTTGAAATTCCATCATTATCATAGGCAATAGCAGTTAAACTGTAATCACCAGCCTTATCTGTCCATTCAACACTATATGGCATTTGGGTTACGGTACCCACAAGATTCTCATTTACAAAAAACTCAACTTTTTCAATGTAGCCTACTAAATCCGAAGCGCTTGCTGAAACCATAACGGGGTCATATTCAATATATGACGCATTTTCTGTTGGATCATATATTGATATGGTAGGAGCAATATTTGTACTTGTACTAGATATAACATAAACTTCATCCATATCCGAATAGCTACCATTATTTATTACAAGTTTTATCAAATAAACACCTTCTTCCAAAGAACTTACAATTGGTTGAGATATATTATTACTAGAAAATTCTAGAGTTGAAGGTCCATATATTTGGGTCCATGAATAAACTAGGTTTGCACCACCAGGGTCAACACTATTGCTACCATCTAAAGTAGTGGTCGTTTCAGGAAGTACCACCAGAATATTTTCTCCAGCGTCTGCAATTGGTTGATCATACGAAAGAGGTGATTCATAGGTAAAAGTCATACCACCAAGGTTTAATTCACCATTCTCAAAAAATAGGCGAAGTATATTTTTGCCACTTTTTAACGGAATATTGTTAACGGTTTTAGAGGCCCATGCACCCCAGTCGCCTGTATAATTAACAGATATTTGTTGGCTTATTACTTCACCGTCTGATTCAATAACAAAGGGACCACCACCACTTTGGTTGCCACAGGCATATCTAAAAACCAGAGTATAATATCCTTGATCTTCTACATTGACAGTGTATTCCAGCCACTCCCCTGAAGAAATCCAGCCTACAACACCACCCTCAACAAAATCCATTGATGCATCCACATACTCACTTAACCTAAAGTCTCCTGCATTATTAGGTGAAATATCGCTATATGAAATTCCTTGTCCAATTCCCCCTTCAAATTTATCATAGTATGCGGCTTGTATTGTGCCTGGAATTTCAATTGCATCACCTATATATGGTAATTGTTCTCCAACAACAACAGAAATTAAATTACTAACAGCGAAATTGTCTCCATCATAAATGCGGGCATAAATACTGTGTTTTCCTACAAATAGGTTGCTTGCTTTAAATTCATATGGTGGTTGGCTAATCTCACCTATCACATCTTCACCATCATAAAATACAACTTTACTTGCTACCCCACCATCTATTTGAACATTTAAATCAACACTTCCACCAGAATAAGCTTCATTAAAACTAGAAGTTAAAGCACCGCTAAGTGAAATATCTTTGCTTGTTGCCATACTTCTAGGAGGAACTTCAAGCAAATATCCATCTGAAAACATAACGCTTGTTGGCTCGTTATTGTAATTATGGGCTGTATATATTACTTCTCCTGCATTGTTAAAAGCTGCTGCCAATGGACTATCCGCTGTTAATGTAGCGTCAACATTTCCTAGAACATTCATTGAGTGTAACCAATGATATGTTTGTGCATCCGAAACACCAAACTTTAGAGATCTTTCGGGATATGAATCATATAATTCAATGGCTTGTTCGGGATTTATAAATGCTAAATACTCCCACATGATATCATGCCACAAATTATCGTTGGCTTCGTTGGATAGGATACCAGTATTAACCGTTATCTCATTCCAAAGTTTTTCAACATAACTTGTATTGTGACCAAGATAAAGGGACCCCCCATGTATGGGATACATTTCAATACCATATGATGCAGCTATATCATTGGTCCAAAAAGTACCATTATCATAACTGTTTCCCCAAACACGTGAAACCAAACTGTATTGTTGTGATGGTGAAAATATACGGTTATACATATCCAACCAGTATTCTTCAATTGCAGATTGTTCGGTAGTATATAGATATATTCCTAAGTCCCTAATATCATCATTTCCGGTAATTGTGCCCCAATGTATAAGTGATGTATTAAACTGCATACTCTCGGATGTTGACTCCTGATCGTTACCCTGTGGAAAAGTAGCAAAACCATTTGCCCAACAATGCCCAGCATATGGATTAAAGTTTCGTAGAAATGGAAACATTTCATCATTTCGATTGTCGCATGCAGCATCACGAACCAGCAAGTTAATCATCTCTCCCCATTGAATTGACCAGCCAGGTTCAAATTGTTCAACGAATGAAGCAGCATGAATAAAATAACCCCAATGAAAATGATGGTCATTTAAATTTCCATCCTGGCCATGCCCTGCAGGATAACCAATCATAGCAGACCATGTTTCGTTATAGTAAAACAAAAAAGCAACTTCACTTGTATTTGCTTCTAGCCAGTCTTGCAACCTGGTTTTGATAGTAACAATTATTTTATCTCTTGCAGTTGTGTTGCCAATTAAATCAGCAATGCGAGCCGTTTGAATCAACCGGTTCATCATTTGTCCCTCATTATATGAATCAGTCCATGTACTTAACCCATCATTTTCTAATAATTGAACTTTTTCATTAATCTTTTGTGGACTAAATCCATCACTATAAAAATCCAAGTAGGGTAGTGTTGGTAATACTCCATGAAAAGTGTTTTCTACACTAAAACTATTACCATTCATTGTTTTTAATTCACCCCTTACTGTTTCATATGAATATTTGTCGGGAACTGGTGAATCAGCAGCCAGGTTTGACCATTGATGAGGAAGTAAACCCAATAAAATTGTAGAGTCACTTCCCTCTTTAACCTCTGTTTCAACGATAAAATCAGTTCTTACAACAGAAGTTGTGTTATCGTATGCCCAAGTTGCTATTGTGTTTGATGGAAATACATAAGCATATTTTTTATATTCGTTTGCAACAGTATTAATATTGGCAGCATCCAATGGTATAAATGCCATCGACCAATAATTATTCCCATTTAGGTTAGATGCATATGTATTGGAGTTTTTGGACCACACACTTCCGGAAGGTGCATACACAACAAAATCAGCTCCATTTCGCGCATCTGTGATGATTAACATTTCATCAGAAATGACCACATTTCCTGATGACACAGTAACTTTGGCAACATCTGTTGAATTTTTAGTGAAATACAAGAATGGCATACCTATGCCAGCAGTTGCTCTAAAGTTATTTGTTGCATTACTCCAATCCATTGTTACTGTCCAATCCGAAAAATCAGCAACTTTTGCCGCAGAAGCATTTAAATCGTTAACCCCCACTGTTATGGGCATTATGTCATCAATCACTCCCCACGGAATGTAGGTTACGACAAGACCACTAGGAACTGTTTTTAATGTGTATGGATAATTAAATAAATTATCTGCATGGTTATTTTTAATCTTTGCCGACCACCAATCGTTGGTTGGAACAAGTTTAGTAGCTGCTTCGCCTGTTGTAGTTGGTGTGCCTGAGGGATATGTATTTCTGCCTGCAGCATCAACCCCAGGGAACTCTGTGATATAACTCCCATCACCAACTTCTACAATTTGTCCATACGAATAATTGCAAAACAGAATAGCACTCAGAGATAACAATATCTGACATACTTGTTTTGATATATTAAAAAACGTCTTCATAAAAATCTTTTTGACCATTGAATAAGCAATAAATATTCTAAAAACACAAACATCGCAACTAATAAGGTGAAGTGCAAATTTTTAATTTCACAATTAATACACAAAAAGATGTCGTAATTACATCAACGATACATCAATACCATGATAATTGATCTGTTGTTACTAAGAGTTTCAACAGCTTTGCCATTAGAATATGATCTTCTGTTGAACCACTAATATCCCTAATACTTTTGCCTATTGATTAAGCATGGTTTTGCAAATGCCGAATACGATATGCTGGAAGTTTTAAACATAAATTCTTTGGTTAAAATAGTCTAACATAGAACAGCATAATTAATTGATTTAAGACTAGTATAGACTATTTGTCTCCATTTTATATATTTGAAGGATCTAACAAATGATTTTAATTATGCCATTCTCCATTAGAACAATTTTCCTGACCGTATTTTCTACCCTGTTTTTAATAACATCAATTGCACAAAAACCAACAACCCCTAACCAGATTACGGATAAAACTTTTTCGGCTTTCAAATTCAGGAACATTGGTCCTGCATTAATGTCCGGGCGAATTTCTGACATAGCAATACACCCTGATAATAATAATATTTGGTATGTAACAGCCGGGTCAGGAGGGGTTTGGAAAACAACCAATTCGGGAACTACATGGAAGCCAATCTTTGATAATCAAAAAGTATATTCAATGGGTTGTGTAACAATTGATCCTAATAATCCACATACAATATGGGTTGGTAGTGGTGAAAACGTTGGGGGTCGACACGTTGGGTTTGGTGATGGTGTTTATGTGAGTTATGATGACGGGCAGTCGTGGAAGAACATGGGTTTGGAAAAGTCTATGCATATCTCAAAAATTATTGTTCATCCCAAAAATTCTGATATTGTGTGGGTCGCATCACAAGGACCACTTTGGTCAAAAGGGGGTGATAGAGGTCTGTTTTTAACAACAGACGGAGGAAAAACATGGAAAAAAACTCTAGGTGATAATGAATGGACCGGGGTAACCGACATTGTAATTGATCCAAGAAACCCTGATGTATTATATGCTGCAACCTGGCAACGCAATCGTACAGTAGCTTCATATATGGGAGGAGGGCCAGGATCAGGCATTCACCGCTCGCTGGATGGTGGGTTAACCTGGAAAAGATTAAAAAAAGGTCTTCCCTCTTCTAATATGGGCAAAATAGGTCTTGCCATAAGCCCTCAAAAACCTGATGTTATTTATGCTGCCATTGAACTTAATAGAAGAAAAGGCGGAGTTTATAAATCCGAAAATAGAGGAGCCTCATGGTTGAAGAAGTCGGAAGCCGTATCAGGTGCAACTGGTCCACACTATTATCAGGAGCTATATGCCAGCCCTCACGAATACGATAAGATTTACCTTGTTGATGTAAGAATTCAGGTAAGTGATGATGGTGGTAGTAATTTCAGTAGATTAAAAGAAAGGTATAAACACTCAGATAATCATGTAATTACATTTAGGGACGATGACCCAAACTATTTGCTGGTTGGAACTGATGGTGGCATTTATGAGAGTTTTGATAATGCCCAAAACTGGCGATATATAAACAACTTACCACTAACTCAGTTTTACAAAGTTGCTGTTGATGATTCTGAGCCGTTCTATAATATTTATGGTGGAACACAAGATAATGGAACACAAGGTGGTCCGTCAAGAACACCAAATAGAAGTGGTATATCAAATGCTGATTGGTTTTTAAATCTAGGTGGTGATGGGCATCAGCCTGTAACCGAACCCGGCAACCCCAATATTGTATACTCCGAATCACAGGAAGGTCATTTATATAGAGTTGATAGAAAAACCGGAGAGTCAATCAATATTCAGCCACAACCTGCTAAAGGTGAAGATTATGAAAGATTTAACTGGGATTCGCCAATTATTGTAAGCCCACATAACCCGGCAACCTTATATTTTGCATCTCAAAGGGTTTGGAAGTCAACTGATCGGGGTGATAGCTGGAAAGCTATTTCGGGTGACCTTACTTTAAATCAGGAAAGATTAACCCTACCTCTTATGGATAAAGCTTGGAGCTGGGATTCGCCATGGGATATGTATGCAATGTCTAATTATAATACCATTACCTCCATCTCCGAATCTCCTGTTAAAGAGGGCCTTATATATGCTGGAACAGATGACGGATCAATACATTTAACCATTGATTCAGGGGCAAATTGGTCTAAAATAGAAGTGAGTAAATTTCCCGATGTTCCTGAAACAGCATTTGTTAATGATATAAAAGCTGACTTATTTGATGAAGAAACCGTTTATGTTGTTCTGGATAATCATAAATATGGTGACCTGAAGCCATATGTTGTTAAAAGCACTAATCTAGGAAAAACATGGAAATCATTAACCGGCAACCTTCCTGATACTACAATTTTATGGAGAATAGTTCAGGATCATCAAAAACCAGAGTTATTATTTCTGGGAACGGAATTTGGAATATATACAACAATTGATGCTGGTGAAGAATGGATAAAGTTATCAGGTGGGATTCCAACAATATCATTTCGTGATTTAGCTATTCAAAAGCGTGAAAATGACCTTGTTGGAGCATCATTTGGCAGAAGCTTTTTTGTGCTGGATGATTATTCAGCCCTACGCGAAGTAAACAAACAAACATTTGAAAAAGAAGCAACCCTATTCGAGCCGAGAGATGCACTACTTTACATTCCAAGAACCTCTCAAACTTTTTGGGGAAAAGGATCACAGGGAGCATCATATTATCTAGCACCAAACCCACCTTTTGGGGCAGTATTTACTTACTATCTTTCTAACGATTATCCAACAATTAAGGGTGAAAGAAAAAAAGCGGAGAAATTACTCAGTGAGGAAAAAAAAGATATACCATTTCCTGGATGGGAAGCGTTGGACGACGAGCTGTATGAAGAAAAACCAGTTGTCATATTAACCATAGTAGATAGTGTGGGAAATATTGTTCGCAGAATTAAAGCCAAATCAGGGAAAGGCTTTCATAGGGTATCATGGGATTTAAGATATCCCAGATATCAAACCATAAGCCTTCATGGGTCAGGTAATATTGACGAATTTTCTTCCAGAAGTGGTTTTTTAGTTGTCCCAGGAATATATACGGCAGTACTATCAAAAAGAATAAATGGTATAACAACCAAAATATCAGAACCAGTGAATTTTAGAGTTAAACTTATGCAAAGCGGAACATTACAAGGTGCTCCTTCCGTCGAGATACTTTCATTTGGTAAAGATGTAAACTCATTGTTGATGGCTAACTCAGCATTAAATAATGTGCTTTATACCACAAAAAGAAAATTGTCAGCATTGAGAAAGGCATTGATGATGGTAAATTCATCAAACGACAGTCTTTATAGTAGTATATATCAGGTAAAAAAGAATCTTACAGATATGGAAAGAAGACTTGTTGGTAGTAAATCAAAAAGAGAAGTTGGTCAAAAAAATAATCCAACAATTTCAAATCGCCTTTGGAATGCTTATGGTGGAGCACAGAATTTATCTTATGGCCCAACCCAAACACAAAGAAACAGTTATGATATTGCCAAAGAAGAGTTTAGTAAGGTTAAGTCTGAACTAGAGGAAATCGTAAATAATCAGATTCCAGAACTAGAAAAACAAGCAATTAAAATGGGGGCACCATGGATAGAAGGGCAGCCTATTCCCGAGTGAGAATGTATTTATTATACTAAACAACACCAAGTATTTTTAAACACATGAAATTTCCAACTTTTCTGTTCTTGGACAGGATCATAATGACACTGTTGTAACCAATAAAAATATTATTTCATTTTATTGATGAAGCACACCTCATTGCTTAACCCCTCACAAACAACGCTTTCATGATTTCTTGTGCCATTTTAGGGTTTTCCTTTAATCGGCGTGTTGAATAAGCAAACCATTGTTTTCCAAAAGGTGTGTAAATACGCATTTTATACCCTTTTTCAAGAATTGATTTCCTTAAACCCGGTGTTACACCGTATAACATCTGGAACTCAAACTTATCCTTCGGAACCTTGTATTTTTCGATAAGTTTATAGGCCCCTTCAACAAGTTTTGAATCGTGGGTTGCAATTCCCGGATAAACCCCATTCTTAAACATATATTCAAGATCCTCAAGAAAATGGTTATTTATTTCTTCATACTTTTTGTAGGCAATTTTTTCAGATTCAACATATATTCCCTTACACAATCTGTAATTAACCGGATTGTCATCACTATGCATATCCATCATATTTTCAATATCTGAAATTGTACGATGCAAATAAGCCTGTAATACAAGACCTACATTTTCTGGAAACTCCTTTTTTAGTTTTCTGAATAATTCAATTTCCAAATCAACACATTTTGAGTCTTCCATATCGATTCTTACAAAATTATTATACTCAACAGCTTTTATCACAATGTCTCTTATGTATTGATAACAAACATCTTTATCAATAAGTAGCCCGAACATTGTTGGTTTTAATGAGTAATTTCCAACAACATCACTCTTTTCTACTTCTTCGATTATTTCAATATACTCATCCCGATTTTTTTTGGCTTGTGATAATTCGGTTATAAATTCACCCAATAAATCAATTGTAGTAACATTTCCTTCTCTATTTAGTTTCTCAGCAATTTTGATCGCTTCTGTAAGAGTTTGGCCAGCAATATATCTTTTCGAAAAAATCCACACAAGTCTCTGTGGCATATAAGGTAATATTGAGGCAATCAGTTTATTAAACATATCTGGTAATTTATAAGAATACTAATTAATGGCTTAAAGATCATAGTTTAAAGCAACTATGGTGCAAAAATACAAATTCTATCTTTGATTTTTTCATATGAATTTTAGTATAGAATAATAAATAATATACTTTTGTCTGTTAAATTTTTAACAATAGTATTAATTTGTTTTTTTAGGCATCATGTATAGTATTGATAAACATCCAGTTTTGGAGATAAAGGAAAATGAAAAAGTATGCTTTTCATATAATGGAAAAACCGTTGAGGGCAAAAAGGGCTTTACCATAGCTGCGGCCTTACACCAGGCTGGTTTTCCGGTTCATAGTCATAGTTTGGAAAATCGCGAAAGAAGCCTTGAATGTGGTATTGGTAAATGTGGGGCTTGTGAGATGCTTGTTGACGGAATGATTAAGCGTATTTGTGTCACAAAAGTTGATGATATTGCTACAGTTGGTGAAATACCAATGGATTACCAGCCGGAAATTTCAAAACCTAATACCCAGAAAGAAGTTAGAATATACAAAACATCCGTTTGTATTATTGGTGCCGGACCGGCAGGTTTAGCTGCTCGTGAACAGTTAAACAAACATAATATTGAAAATATTGTTCTCGACAATAATGATAAAATAGGTGGTCAGTTTCCAATGCAAACACATCAGTTTTTCTTTTTTGAAAAAGAAAAAAAGTTTGGCGGAATGCGTGGTTTTGATATTGCCAACTCTCTGGCAGGTGAATCAATGGAAGGTATTTTCCTAAACTCTACTGTTTGGGATATCCTTGAAGGAAACAGGGTGGCTGTTAAAAATATTGCCACCGATGAAATTTATTATATAGATGCTGAATTTCTCGTAATTGCTACAGGTGCTGTTCCATTTATGCCAACATTTGAGAATGACGATCTTCCGGGTGTATATACCGCTGCCGTTGTTCAAAAAATGATGAATGCTGAATTTACTTTGTTGGGTAAAAATGTACTAACAGTTGGAGCAGGTAATATTGGATATTTAACATCCTACCAACTTATGCAAGCAGGAGCAAATGTTAAAGCCATACTTGAGGCCATGCCATACGAGGGGGGATTTCCGGTTCAGGCAAATAGAGTTCGTCGTTTGGGTATCCCAATTGAATTGTCAACAATATTACTTAAAGCTATTCCAAATAACGATCATACTGGGGTGGTTGGTGCTGTAGTTGCCGATTGTAAAGATTTTCAACCAATTCCAGGAACTGAAAGGATTATTGATGGTATTGATGCAATTAATATATGTACCGGATTGGTTCCCGATGATCAACTTCTGATAAAAGGAAACGAAATTTTTGGCCGTAATTGCTACGGTGCCGGTGATGCCATAAGAATAGGAGAAGGAACAAGTGCAGTAGTTAGAGGCAAGCAGGTTGCATATGAAATAATGCAAGAAATAGGTGTTAGATATAACTATGATGAATATCTGGCAACATCAAAAGAATATATCGACTCGCAGCAACATCCAAAAAGAGTAATCGAAGAGCCATATAAACCCACAGCTGAAAGAAGTACTGAAAAACCATTTGTACTTATAGATTGCTTGTATGGGTTTGCTTGTAATCCATGTGAGTTTTCATGTCCACATGATGCCATTACGAAAACATCAACCAGCAATGTTCCACAACTGGATTTTGACAAATGTGTTGGGTGTATGGCCTGTGTTTACCAATGTCCGGGACTGGCAATATTTGGTTACAATCTAAAAAATAATAAACTATTCTTACCTATTGAATACGAGGCAGAAGAAAAAGCTGAGGTTTATTTAGTTGATAACAATGGGCTTAAATTAGGAGTCGGTGTAATCGAGAAAATTCTGAAGAAGAAAAACAAAACAAATATTGCAAGGGTAGTAGCAGTTGATATTCATGGTGAAGACTTATTGAGTGTGCGTGGTTTTATTGTAAAAGAAAGCTATCCAGAAGAAATTGATTATAAAAAATCGGATCACGAAATCGAGTCAGAAACATATGTATGCCACTGTGATGATGTAAAACTTGATGAAATTCTCGACCTAGTGGGCGACCGAAAGTTTATTTCGGTGGATGAAATAAAGCACACAACCCGTCTTGGAATGGGAGCGTGTCGTGGAAAAAGGTGTATTCCCAGATTAAAGCAAATAATCAGAAAATATGGTATTTCCATTGTTGGTGATGCTACTCCACGTGGACCCCTATCTAACCAGGTGCTGATGGGTGAACTTTACCCAAGCAATGTTCATGAAAAAGTTATCGCGGTTAGTGAAAACAAAAATATTAAATCGATTGAAGTCGACACCCTTATTGCTGGTGGTGGAATCGGTGGAAGTGCATTATTCAGATACTTTGCTGAAGAAGGCGAAAAACCTATTATGATAAACTTTGGAAGAGGTGCTTCATGGAGAAATATTGCTGGTGGCCGACCCAACTTCTCTCTTCCTGAATTATCCGAAATAGCCACTAAAAACCTTGAAATTTTCGAAAATCTTCAAAAGGTACGAAACATTGATTTCCGTAAAATCAATTATGTAACCTTTGCTCATGACGAACGAATGTACAAGGCCCTTGAAGCTTCAATTGCATGGTCGGATGCATATATGATCGAGCCCAAGGATTTCAAAAACAACATTAGTCCGTTTTTTAACCCTGATTTAAGTACTTATCGGTCGGCACTTGTTACTAAAAATTGCTGGCAGGCAACACCAGGTAGGGTTATTGATACAATCAGACAATTGGGTATTGAAAAAGGGGGTGAAGTGCTTGAGGATTGTAAACTAATTGATGTTTACAAAGAGGGCAACATTTATCATGTATTGGTTCAAGATCATAACAAAGAATATATCGAATATAAAACCGAAAAGTTTATTAATGCATTGGGACCGGAGGGTGATAAATTTGCCAAAAAACTTGGACATGAAACAGGCTTATTCCCGGTAAAACATCAGGCATTTATAACACGGCGTTTGCCAAATATGGGTATAAACAACACACCTTTGCCAATGGTAATTGATCGCAGGAAATACAAAGGATTTTCAGCGGTTTACGGACAACAGCTGGCAGAAACAGGTCAGATAATTGGTTGTGCATCCCCAGCAATTGAATATATGGAGACCGATAAAAATCAGAAAATAAACTCAAAAGAGTTTATCGAAATTGTGAGTGAGGTTTTCGTTGATTGGATTCCTGAATTATCATCCGTTGGTTTTCAAGCACTGTGGTCGGGGTATTATGTTGAACCAAAAATGATAGTTGATACCGATAATGGGTTATTCTTGGGGTTGCGAGGACAAGGATTTATGCTTGGTCAGTATCTTGCAAAATTATATGTTGATAAGGTAATGGGAAAACCAACTCCTGATTACTTTGAAAGATTAAAGCTGGGTGGTGACGGATTATTGGAGAAGGCGTTTAAATAGTCGGCTATTAGATGTTGGCATTTTGCCAATGACTAAGAGCCAATGGCCAACAGTTAATAATCAGAATTTCAGTTGATTTAGACTTTTGTTTAGTTATACAGATACTCCAATTTAGATAGTATTGTTGATTACTTGTGGATAAGATCATTGTGTTTTTAAGTAAAAAGTGAAAATTATTCTTAAACGTTTGTATTTAACAGGATTAATATCTAATTTTGCCGCCCGATTTTTGGTGTGGTTTGAAAAGGATGATTGAATATATAATACCCGTTGCGGGTCTGGGATTAGGAAGTCATCGGTATACATTTGAAATCGATAAAGCGTTCTTTAGTAATTTTGAGTACTTTGATACCGACAATGGTTTATTGAACCTGATTGTTGAACTGGAAAAGGAATCAAATCTAATGGATTTTAAATTCCATTTTAAGGGATGGGTTGAACTTAAATGCGACCGATGTCTTGAAAAGTTTAAAATGGATATTGAAGATGACTTCAGGCTTATTGTTAAGTATGCTGATGGTTTTGAGGAAATATCAGATGAAGTAATTACCATTCCGAACAACGAAAGCAGTATAGACCTTAGCCAGTATATCTACGAGTATATAAACTTAATGTTACCGATAAAAAAAGTTCATCCTGATGATGAAGATGGTAACAGTAGTTGTAACTCGGATATGATTGATCGACTTAACAAGTACTCTAAAAAAGAAGGTGACCCTAGATGGGATGCTTTGAAAAAATTGAATCTAGAATAAGTTAATAAAATAAAGAAATAGTAAAATGGCACATCCAAAACGGAAAATTTCGAAAACCAGAAGAGACAAGAGAAGAACTCATTATAAAGCTGAGGCTCCTCAATTGGCAACATGCCCTACTACCGGTACTGTTCATGTATACCACCGTGCATATTATGTTGATGGTGACATGTATTACAAAGGAAAACTGGTTGTTGAAAGTGCAGCAGCTGAATAAACTAGTATTAAACTTTATCGATATTAGAACCAATGATTCTAGTATTGAAAGATAAAAAAGCTCTTGGATATAAAATTATTCAAGAGTTTTTACTTTTTATGCAAGTGTATTCATGCAGGTTTTGACATATGAGCAACTCCTGACTAAAATGTTTACTTTTGCCCGAATTAAAATGTAAATAGAAAGATTATGTCAAAGATAAATGCAGCAATTACCGGAATTCATGGCTGGGTTCCCGATTACATACTTACCAATGAAGAGTTATCCACAATGGTTGACACCAATGATGAGTGGATAATGACACGGACAGGAGTAAAGGAAAGACATATATTGAAAGGCGAAGGACAAGGAACATCTGTAATTGGAGCAAATGCTGTAAAGGGTTTACTTGAGAAAACAAAAACTTCTCCCCAAGAGATAGATTTAGTTATATGTGCCACTGTTACTCCCGACATGCTATTTCCCACCACATCAAATATTATTAGTGAAAAGGTTGGAATAAAAAACGCTTTTTGTTTTGATATGAATGCGGCTTGTTCAGGATTTCTTTATGCATTAGAAACAGGGCGTCGTTATATTGAGTCGGGTCAATATAGTAAGGTTGTGGTAGTTGGTGCAGATAAAATGTCATCAATAACTGATTACACCGACCGCACAACATGTATTCTATTTGGAGATGCTGGTGGAGCAGTATTGCTAGAGCCAACAACCGAAGATATAGGTATAATTGACTCAAAAATGTATAGCGATGGTATTGGGATTCCACACTTATATCAAAAAGCAGGTGGCTCAAATTATCCACCAACAGCTGAAACTGTAGCTGCACGTGAACATTTTATTTACCAAGAGGGGCAAGCTGTTTTTAAATTTGCTGTTACCAAAATGGCGGATGTAAGTGTTGAAATTATGGAACGTAATAATCTTAAATCTGAGGATATTTCCTGGTTGGTTCCACATCAGGCTAACATGCGTATTATTGAAGCAACGGCGCGCCGCATGGGTCTTGAGAAAGAAAAAGTAATGATAAATATTGAACGTTACGGAAATACCACAAATGGTACCATACCAATGTGCCTGTACGAATGGGGACCAAAACTTAAGAAAGGCGACAATATTGTACTTTCTGCATTTGGTGGTGGATTTACCTGGGGCTCCATTTATTTAAAATGGGCTGTTGATGGAGATTCAAAGTAATCAATAACAAAAAATTTTATTAAGCCATTCGAATAACGGATGGCTTTTTTATTGCTTCTTTACAAATTTTGCCCATACAGGTAAATGATCTGATATATCTGATGCCTGATACATTACTCTATAATTTAAGCATTCCAAATATCTGTTGTTGTAGAATATGTAATCAATCTTAACATAGGGTTTATCGCTGCTAAAGGTAAAATAAGCATCAGGATCCCGTAAATAATCAGTTTCCATATTAACCATTGATATGCTTGGGTGATTTAATATCCTTATTATTGTATTTTCCTTTATGGCATCACTTTCAAAAGGAGGCGGACAATTAAAATCACCCAAGAGAATTATTGGGTGACTAGTTTCATATTCAGCATAAATATCCATTACGATCTGGGATTGTAATTCTCGGGTTGGCCCGTCCCATGCTTCAAAATGTACATTTATCAATAATATACTATCTGTAATTGTTTTTATCCATGCAAGCTGAGCCAATCTGTCAAGATAAAAATCGTTGTAATAAAATGGGTTGGATGCAGGCTTTGGAAGCACAACACGAGTGGTTGAACGGATTGGTGAATGTGAAAGAATAGCTTGTCCTGATAACATTCTGCCAAAATGATACTTTAGAGGCCAATATGGAAATGGTACATATTGTTTGTCCCAGTTTACTGATATTGCACCATATTGATATCCTGCATTTTTTGCCAAGAGCTCCAGTTGATTAGTATAATATGTTCTTTGCGAATGAAAGTCAATCTCCTGAAAAGCAACTATATCAGGTTTATTATTACGTAAAAATACCGATGCTTCTTTAAGGTTGTTATCCAGCAACTCTTTGGGCCTATCAACGGGTAAGTTGTTTGTCATGCCCGATAAATAGCCAATATTGTATGTGGTGATACTAAAAGTATCCTCAAGAGTTACCGGTTTGTCATTTGTGTAATTTTTTAAATAAGAATAATCATCTTCAGAAATTACCGATTGACTAGCCCAAAGATAAAAGGCCATGAAACAGATAATTAAGATAATTAATATGATCCCTAGTATTTTAAGATATTTCATTGATAGTGGTTTATACCATAAAAGTATTAAAATAAATGACTAATGCAGAGAAATTGGCCTTGGGTTTAATATGTAGACAATCAGCTAATAATTTATAGAGTTTTGATTCCACTGTCCATCTTTAAAAAACATGAGCTCTTCGAACCCGATCTCTTTTATTTTTTTGGCAGCTTCTTTAAAACCAAGGTTTAATTCATTGGGTTGGTGAGCATCCGATGATAAAATTATTGGAATGTTAAGTTTTCGTACTTTTTTAAGTGTAATTCCATCGGGAAATAAACCGGGGTACCTTTTTTTGTAGATACCACGTGTATTAATCTCAACAATTATTTTTTTTTCCCTAATCAAATTAAGGCATTCATCAACAAGATATTGATACCAGGGTTCATCTTCCTTAAAATACCTGTCGCGGTTATGCATTTTAATTTTATCAACATGACCAACTATATCAAACTCTTGAGTGTTGATCATTTCATTCATTTGATGATAGTAAGTCTTAACAGCCAGTTTAATATCTCCTCCAAAAAAGTCATTAAGTCCCTGATCATAAGTTTCATATAAGGGGCCATCGGTAAACCAAAGATCATCTATATTCGGTGGTTTTACCAGATGAACAGATCCGATTAGATATTCAGCTTCACATTTGTTTTTCCAGTATCCAAAATCAGTTGACATACCTGGGATATAATCCATTTCAAGTCCACGAAAGATCTTTATCTTGTCGCTATATTTTTGTTTGAGTTGATTAATGGTGTTAATATAGTTCTCAACATTTTCCTGCTTTAAAGAAAAAGGATTATTGAATGGAAGTGGAGAATGCTCTGAAAAGCCCATAGAAACAAACCCCATTTCTATTGCTTTCTTAACATATTCTTCTGGTTTGTTGGATCCATCAGAATAGATTGAGTGTAGGTGAAGGTTGTAATTTAACATTCTAAACTATTGCTTAATAAATTTACCACTATAACTATTATCTCCCGCTGTTACTATAAGAATATAGTTTCCACTATCGAGTTCTCTAATATCAATTTTATTGCTGAAAATATCTGCTTTTGAAACAACAACCCTTCCTAACATATCGAGGATTTTTAAACTATCATAATTATTATTTTCCAAGGTAGGTATTAGTACATAGTCAATAGCAGGATTAGGTGACAAAATTATTTGAACAGGTACATATAATTTGTTTATTCCACTGGCAAATTCATTAAATAACCACAGATATGCATCTCTAAAGTTTTCTCTCCAAAGAGCCTCATTGTGCTCTCCATTTGGGATTTCAATAGAAAATAATTCATCATCTCCAAAGCCAAGTTCAGTTAATAAAGAATCCATCTGCCACATATGGTCAACAGCTTCTCCTTCTCCTTCTTCAGATCCCATAAGTTGATACAGTTTCATATTCTCTTGTTTTCCGGCATCTGAAGTAAATGTCCAGACAGAATCAGAAAACCAATATGAAGGGGAAAAAATTCCTGATTTACCAAAAACATCCTGATTGCTTAATGCTCCATAATGTGAAATTAGTCCTCCCAGCGAGCTACCCATTATTGCAGTATTTTCCCTTTGGGAAAGGGTGCGATATTTTTCATCGATAGTAGGTTTAAGGGTGTTTATAAGAAAATCTATATATAATTCACCCTGACCTCCACCATAGGTTGCATTAACCCATGGAGTGTATTCATCTATGCGCTCTGAGCCTCCATTATCAATACCCACAACAATTGGCACCTGATACCCTTCATCGTAAAGTTCATTTAAAGTTTCATCAACTTCCCATTCACCTGCGAACGAGGTATATGTATCAAACAGGTTTTGTCCGTCATGCATATAAAGAACAGGATAATGCTTTGTGCTAATATTATAGTCAGGAGGAAGATAGACCCATATTCTTCTATCCCTATTAAATTGTGGCATATGGAATTTTTCATCCATAATACTAACATTTTCTGCAGCTGTTGAATTACCACCTCCGCCATTATCAGCCCAGTTTAGTATATCAACATATACAGTGTCACCATTACCGTAAACAAATTCTCTGTTTGAAATCTCCTCTCCCTGGGCTCCCTTTTCAACTGTACCCCAGTCGCCTAGGGTAAATTTAAATTGTATGATTGTACCATTTGGTTCCTGAGGCAGGACGATTTCCCACTTGTCCTCATTGTTTTTCGCAAGTGCAAAATCAGGGTTTCCAGGATCCCACCCGTTTAGGTCACCAGCTAAATAAATTAGGTCATCAGCTGGGGTATAATCAGGTAAAGAGTTAATAATAAAAGCAACTTGACCAATTAGTGAAGTTGACAATAATGTTGCCAAGAGAAAAATAGTTATCAGTTTCATGGTAATATCCGTTTATCAAGATCATGTAAAAATACAATTATTGTTTTGGACTTGGAACTTTTTTCCCATAGTGGGACAACAGAAACATGGACGACAAGACATATCACCTCTAATATTCAACCGTTTGCATCTTATTTAGGTATAATAATACCTGTTTGCCTATTTGGAATGGTTCTTGATAAGCAACAAGCTAATTACATAAATAAATAGAAAATGATTAGAAAAATTACTTTATTAATAATAGTATCGCTTTTTTGCCATAATATTTATTCAGCCATTTATTATTCTATAAATGATGGAAACTGGAGTACTGCCTCCAATTGGTCGGGCACTTCAGGAGGTTCAGCCAGCAGCAAAGCACCAGCAAAAGGTGATGATGTTCATATTGAAGGTCATGATATAATACTTGATGTTGATTTAAGCGATAATCCCGGAATAGAACTAATAATTACTCTTGATGGCTCACTTACTTCTTCAGGTACCCAGGGTGTTCTGATTGCAACAAATGGAGATCTGGATATATCAAGCGGAACTGTAGATGTATACACAGTTGATTTAAAAAATGGGGCAATTGTAAATGTTGGTGCATCTGGAACCTTAATATCAGATCAGTGGGTAGCTAATAATGCAACAATCACAGTAGATGGGACTATGCAAGTTGGTACTTATTTGGATAATGCTGGAACAATTTCAGGTAATGGTACTATTACAGCTGCTCAATATCTTGGCGCAGGAAGCGTTTTCGGCATTACACCTACAAGCTCAATTGCTGATGGCTCCACAGTTGGTGGTTGGACATGGAGTGGATCAACAAATACAGATTGGGGTACAGCATCCAATTGGGCTATCGCATCTGTACCTACCCAAACAAGTAATGTGGTAATTATGTCAGGAGGTAATCAGCCTATAATTAATACAACTGCAGCTACAAATAATGTAATTATCAACTCTAGTGCTACATTGGATATAATCGAAACATACTCGCTAACAATTAATGGCGACCTATCCAATTCAGGTACTTTAACTATTAAATCGTCATCAAGTGGCACAGGATCATTGCTAGTAAACGGCACCTCAACCGGAAATATAGTTGTTGAAAGATATCTTACAGATGGAGCTTGGCATCTAATAAGCCCAACCACTTCAGGAGTAACAGCAAACAACTTTTACTGGAGTGAAAGCCCTAGTGCATGGTTAACTTATCATACCGAAACCACAAATGACTGGACATACAATACCTCTCTATCAACATCAATGCCCATTGGTCAGGGGTGGTCTGTGTGGCTTGATAATGGCTCAAAAACAAGTGCTACAGCTACTATGACTGGCACAATACAGATTAGCGACCTAACAGCTTCACTTTCATATAGTGG
This sequence comes from Bacteroidota bacterium, assembly GCA_016845105.1. Classification (GTDB taxonomy): domain Bacteria; phylum Bacteroidota; class Bacteroidia; order Bacteroidales; family F082. The sequence goes on from JAERTF010000207.1 coordinate 27,919, forward strand.
CAGTGGTGATAATCAAGGGTGGAACCTCTTGGGTAATCCTTATGCAACAGCAATTGATTGGGATAATGGTACATGGGGTTCGAATACCACAGGAACGGTTTATGTTTGGGATAATGGCTATAATTCAGGAGATTACAGGTCATGGAATGGGTCAGAAGGAGATCTTACAAATGGCGTTATTCCAATGGGACAGGGTTTCTTTGTGAAATCATCTAGCGCTGGTGACTTTGTAATTCCTTCTGGAGCTAGAGTTATCAGCTCCACCGATATATATAAACAGGGAAATGATATGTCAAATAATCAGTATATGCGTTTTCAGCTAGACATGGAAAACCATGGTAACACTCTTTTTATTGGATTTCCAGAAAACGGAACATCCGAATTTGATTACAAAGGTGATGCAACAAAGTTATACTCAAATTCAGACATGCCTCAGCTTTATACCATAGAAAAAGGATCTAAATTATGTATAAATGCAAATGAGCCTTTAATCAATGATACTAAAACAATACCGCTGTATATAGATCAGGTTGTGGATGGAGATTATTCACTTACTTCATCTCAATTGGAAAACTTGCCTGATGTTAACGTATCTTTGGAAGACATTAAAACAGGAGTTTTTCAAAACTTAAATACCCGCCCTATTTATGAATTTACCGCAATTGAAGGCGATGATAAACACAGATTTAATGTTCACTTTAGCTCATCGCCATCTTCTATTTCTAGAATGGAAATAAATAATAAAGATGTTCACATATATGGTGCTAATAATACCATTAATATCTATTCAAAAGGAGAAGAATCCAAAACAGGAGGTGTATTAAGGGTATATAACCTCAACGGACAGCTTATTAAAAAGCAAGATGTTGGTTATGGTAAATTGATAAAAATTCCTGTTAATACAAGTGAAAGAATTCTTATTGTGAAGCTCCATAAGCAAGGGTCGGTGATAGTTGAAAAGGTAGTAATAAAATAGATTAATAGGTCATGAAAATTATATCAAATATTATAAGAATAACAGGAACAATTTTAACAGCATTAATTATTTCGTATAACGTTAGTGCGCAGGGACCCCCACCTCCTCCAGGAGGTTCATCAGGTGGCTCTAACACAAGTGGAAATCAAAATGGGGGAAATGCCCCGATTGGTGGTGGCCTTCTCATCTTACTTGGCCTTGGTGCTGCTTATGGCGGACGTAAGCTATATCAGATAAGAAAAGAAACGCTGGAAGAGTAGCACATCAATAAATTATCTGCTTAACTACTTTTGTCTGATTTTCATTAGATAGAATAATGCTATATATACCTGATGGGTAATCCCTTATATCAAGGTATAATGTCTCAAATTCCTTTAAGTCAAGTGATAGTGCCTGTTGACCTCTACTGTTAACAATTCTTATGGTAAAGCTCCTATCACTACTCGATGATATATTAATGGTATTGTTTGATGGGTTTGGGTAAATTCTTATTTCAATGTCCGTTTTTGCTTGGGTGCCTAACCAAAAATAAACTTCCGAAGAAAGTGTGTCCCAGCTCATCAGGTCGTTACTAACAAATTGTGTCACCTTGTAGTCTCCATATTCTGCATATTCATGTACAGGATTTTGTTCAGTGCTATAGGTTCCATCTCCAAAATCCCAATACCATGAAGTTGCTGATATGCTTTGATCAAAAAACTCATAAATGCCAAGGTCTTCATAATAGAAACCCGCTCTAGGCTTATGAATATCATACATGAAACTTTCGGTTTTGTTAAAAACAGTATCCCAATACTGGTTTGGGCTACCCGGCCAATCACCATTATCGGTACCATAAAACTCGTGTCCTTCTCCGGCAACAAAATATTTTTCAACTTCATTTCCAAGGTTTTCAATTTGTTCAGCAATAAGACTACTACCATAAGTGGCAGGAAAAGCAGGGTTTCCAAATGCACTACCAAAGCCAATAGGCACCGTTGCATCAGCAGTACCATGAGCTAAAAATGCGGGAATGGTATCAGTTTCAATAATAAGAGTTGTGTCCTGTAATGCTCCCCACAATGATATTAATCCAGCCGCTCTTCCCGAATGTTCATAATCATTTCCCGAGCAGTCTAAACAACCTAAATCAGGACTATTATAGGTTTCCGGAGGTCTCTCATCCTCGGTATCCATATAAATATTATGCATTCCAACATAGGCGCCTGCACTGCTTCCCAAAATATAAATATTATTGGTATCTACTCCGTATAGCTGTGCATTTTCCTTAAGGTATCTAATTGCAGACCTTCCATCCTGAAGCCCTCTGTAAACAGCACGAGTTGAACTTTCCGAGCTAAAAACATTCATTCCCAAGCGATAATCAATACTAGCCGTTACATACCCCCTGTGTGCCAATGAATCACAAAATGCTACCATGTCTTCTGCAGATTTAGTTCCGGAAACAAAAGCACCAGAATGTGCACAAATTAGAGCAGGTCGATAATCTAAGGTATCTCCAACTGGCAAATAAATATCCATAAGAAGATCCTGTGCTGTAGTATTATTTTCATTTAAGTAAGGAAAAGCAAGGGCAGGGGCGTTTCCATAAACAACATCATATTGTATTTCAATTTCGTTAAAAACCGAAGTTGAATATCTATCATTATATGAAATTTGTGAATAACCAAAGGTGATAAAAAGGAGAAAAGTGATAAAAATTGATGTGCGCTTCATTATGCTGTGCTTAGTTTCATACAAAAATAGGGCTAATTTTTTTGCATAGATTTTTATGATTGGAATTTGAATTATTTTTATTTGGAAAGACAGTATTGCAACAGACTTACATGTCGCGTATCTAAATATAAGTCTTTGAACCTGTGTTAAAAAAAATCCCCGCAGAGACTCTCTGAGGGGAGGAGATTTTAGTTATTACTAAAACCCTATATATTGAGAAAATTATTGCTTATTTTTATCTTGCTGCTACGAGTAATCTATGGCATGAGTTAATCACTAATTCAGTTGGAATATCATCAATGTATTCTTCTTCATCAAAACTAAAATCCATTGATACTGCCTGGGCATATAAACTATCAAAAGGAACATTGTCAATATTCATGGGGATGTCATCTACGTAATCTTCATCTTCGAACGAAAAGTCTGCCACCAATGCATTTTCATATTTAACCTGGGCTATAACTTCTTCAATGTCAAATGGAATATCATCTATATAGTTTTCTTGATTAAATTCAAGTCCGTTTGCAAAAATGTTTAAAGATAGTAGTAGTGCTGCGAAGAGGATTGTTGTGGATTTAGTAGTAGTTTTCATCGTTCTATATTTTTTCTGTGATTAATTATGAAGCAAAAATATGCTCAATAATGGCTCATGTAAATAACCATTAGGCAAATGGCATGGATTATTCGGTAAATGGTGAATTTTAATTGTTTTGCCGGTGAATGGCGAATAAAATCAATATCTCAAACATAAAAAAAGCGCAATACTAATAGTATTACGCCTCAATTTTTTAAATTTCCTTTCTTACAATGATGCCAATGCTTTATCGTAATCGGGTTCATCAACAATTTCAGGAACCTGCTCTGTATAAACAACTTTGCCGGCCTCATCAACAACCACAACGGCTCTTGACTCTAAGCCCGCAAGTGGTCCGTCAGCAATTTCCACTCCATAGGATTTTCCAAACTCCCCTGTTCTGAAATCACTCATATTAATAACATCCTCTAATCCTTCAGCTCCACAAAACCGTGCCTGAGCAAAAGGTAAATCTTTAGAAATACAGAGTACTACAGTGTTTTCAAGGTTTGATGCTTCCTGATTAAATCTGCGTACAGATGCTGCACATGTACCAGTGTCCAAACTAGGAAAAACATTTAATACTACTTTCTTTCCTTTATAATCTGATAAGTTACCCAAGGATAAATCATTTTTAACAAGGGTAAATTCAGGGGCAACTGTTCCTATTTCTGGTAAGTTACCAATTGTATTTATTGCATTTCCTTTTAATGTTATTTGTGCCATTATATTTTGCTTTTATGATTAATTAAAGTGCAAAAGTAATTTAATTTAGAATACTTCTTAATAAGAATGTCTTAAAAAAAAGAAACAGATGTTAATGGATGTAGAAGAGAATTATTAATTTGCACAATTCAAAAAAATGTTATGAAATGAGATATTTGGTTGGTTTGTTAATTATAATTTTTTCGATGTATTCACCTATGGTGCATTCATGTACTAATTTGTTGGTTACAAAAGGTGCTTCTGTAGATAGTGCAACTTATTTGGTGTATTTAAATGATGGTGAATGGCTTTATCATCTTAATCAAACAAATGCAAAAGACCATAATATTGCCGATTCGTTGACCTACACTAGTATGAAGGGGACAAAATATAAAATCCACCAGGTAAGTCATACTAATGCAATTATTGGATTCCAAATTAATGAACATCAGCTGGCAATAGGCGAGACGACATTTGAAGGAAGAGTTGAGCTATGGGATAAGGATTTGCCCTTGAAATACTGGGAACTTATGGAACTGGCATTGCTAAGGGCAAGCACAGCAAGAGAGGCAATTAAAGTTATAACCACCCTTGTTAATCAGTATGGTTATGGCAGTGAGGGTGAATCATTTTCAATTGCTGATCCTAACGAAGCATGGGTATTGGAAATGATAGGAACAGGAGGAATGGGTGGCGCAGTTTGGGTTGCCATGAGGGTGCCGGACGGAATGATTGCCGCGCATGCGAATCATTCAAGGATAGGAGAGTTTCCAATGAATGATCCTGAAAACTGCATGTACTCAGAAAACGTTATTGATATTGCAGTGGAGAGAGGTTATTATGATCCTGGTTCAGGCGAACCTTTTGAGTTTAATAATGTTTATGACCCTCCATCAAAGCAGCATATTAGGTATTCCGAATCAAGAGTTTGGAGTATTTATAATAGGGCAGCCCCATCATTGAATCTTAGTATCAACTATAACCGAGGCATTGAAAATGCCGGAAGGTATCCATTATTTATCGTGCCTGATAAAAAACTTGGTTTATTGGATGTTTTTTCTTTGGTTAGAGATCATTATGAGGGGACAGAAATAGATATGAGAATTGGTATTACTTCTGGGCCATTTGGCAACCCAAACAGGATAAGACCATTATCCTGGGAGGATGATTCAATAAAGTATACCTTTGAAAGACCCATTTCAACATATAACACTGCATTTTCATATGTTGCACAGCTTCGTAATTATTTACCAAATGAAATTGGTGGTATTGCATGGTTTGGAGTTGATGATACTTATACTTCGTGCTATTTTCCAATTTATTGTTGTGTAGCCAAAATCCCAGAACCGTTTGCAACCGGCGATATAAATCGTTATTCAAAAGAGTCGGCGTGGTGGGTGTTTAATTTTGCTGCCAACTATGCAAATACCCGATACACTGATATTGTTGAAGATATAGTGGCTCTACAATCAAAGACTGAAAGTACGTTTATATCTCATCAGGATTCAGTTGAGTTGCTGGCCATAAATATGGATAAAAAGCAACGTTTAGACTTTCTTACACAATATTCTATTACTGCTGGAGAGTTGGTACATAGTAACTGGGTTGCTCTTGGTAACAAACTAATTACAAAGTATAACGATGGCTATATTAAAGATGATAATAATAAAATATCTACCAAAGGCTACCCCAAAAGCTGGTTAAAGCGTGTTGTTGAAGAAGATGGTGAAAAATTTAAGGTAACAGACTAATAGAGTTTGTAACCCTAATGAGATTTTAGGGTATGTAGAGTTTGCGTTGGAAATGCAAATTCGAGTTTGTTTTGATTAAACCGCGTTAGCACTTCCATATTTATATCATTCATTGTATTGTATATATTGGCTTCCTTTTTTATATAATATATATACCTGATATTCAGCGCAAAATCACCAAATGAAGTAAACGAAGTAACTGTTCTTGATTCATCAACACCTTCATTATCCGCACTAATTTCTTTAAGAATATCCATAGCCAATTGCATCTTTTCAGGTGTAGTGTCGTAAGTAAGCCCCAGGTCAACTGTTGTTTTGCGTGCGTTCTCCATTGAAACATTAATTATTGAATCGTTGGCAATTGAACCATTTGGTAAAGTAACAATCCTCCCATCAAGGGTTTGAATACGAGTACTTCTTACACCTACCTCCTTAACAATGCCTTCATAACCCTTGGCAATAATTCGGTCGTTTATTGTGAATGGTTTGTCAGTAAATAGAACAAAGCCACCAAAAATATGAGAAATTGAATCCTTTGCTGCCAATGCAAACGCAAGGCTTCCGATTCCCAGGCCGGCAATTAGGGCTGTAACGTCGTAACCGGCATTATTTAATCCAACAACTATGGCTAGAATCCAAATGGAAATTGATACTGTTTTTCGAACAATTGGCAATAGTTGGTCGTCAAGGTCCGTATCAGTTTTCGCAACTAGTGGAGCAAGAAATTCATCAATAAAAGCATTAAATAGTCTAACAATAAGCCATGCTATGTTAAAAGTAACTATAAAGTAAAACGCATGGCCAATCATTTCGCTAAACCAATTGGTTAGGGTTAAGGTTTGGATACCATACCAAACTCCAGTGATAATTATCGCAAAAACTACAGGCTCCTCTATTTCATCAATTATAATGTCGTCAAGCTTTGTTTTAGTGCGTTTTGTAAATTGTTTAACAACCTTTGTAATTAAAAAATACACAAGTTTTGAAAGCAGTATAGACGCTATCAATATTACCAGAGCCAGTGACCACTCTCCTATGGTATTACCATAATAGGTTTTGTCAAGGAATTCCCACATTAGATTGTTTATTGGTTTGTAGTACAAAATTATTAAATAATGGGATAATTGTTTAATGATTTGTATTGAAAATTATTATTGTAATCAACTATAGTGAATAGATTAAAATGAACTATCTTTACTTTTCACAAAATCCAAAAAAGATGAATTCAAATTCTTACACAATGAACTGGTGGGTGCTTGCTTTTAATGGGTTAATTGCCTTACTTTTTGGCTTATTAGCTATTTTCTCTCCCATCGACACCCTTAAAGTTGTAGTTATGTATTTTGGCATTGTAATGCTGATTGTTGGTGTAGCTATGATATTTGGTGCATACTCAAGTATGAAAAACAAATTAAATTATGGCACGGATTTAATTAGTGCACTTGTAACACTTGGGCTTGGAGTTGTTCTGGCGTTTTTTACAGAAAAAACACTTGAGATTTTTGTAATAGTACTGGGTATTTGGGCCATTATGTTGGGTATTGGCCAGCTAATAATTATGTCAGCACTAGAATCAAAGGGCGACAAAAGGTTTATGCTTTACAGTGGATTATTTACATTGATTTTTGGAGTACTTCTATTTTTCAACCCTTTTGCTCTGGCCTCTATTTTTGTAATAATAGTTGGTATAATGGCGTCAATAATAGGCATTGTACTTATTTCTTTTGCATTTAAGTTGAAAAACCTTTGAGAAGTGAATCGTGATTCGTGAATTGTTTGAAACTTGGAGTAAACTATTCACCAAATTTAATGTCCAGCACTCTTAATTGGAGGGTTGTATTACCTAGCCAGGTATTTTCATCGATGTGATAACAAATACTAAATGGGTTTCCCTTTTGCATTTCTTCCAGGTGGTGTCCCTGATTGAATCCTATGGCTGGTATTGGATTACCTGTTCTGTCGGGGTGAACAACAGAAAATTTAAGATGCTTGTTTTCCTTTTTACCAACTAGTTTTGCATATCCTGTATCAATAACATTTTTGGTGCAAAATACCGGAGACATATTACCTGGTCCGAAAGGAGCAAATTGCTTTAGTATCTTGTAAAATTTAAAATTGATATCACTTATGAATAACTCTGCATCAATCTCAATTTCCGGAATAAGCATTTCATCAGTAATATTTTCATCAGCATACTTTTGAAACTCTGTTATAAATTGATCAAGGTTTTCTGGCTTAAGTGCTAGTCCGGCTGCGTAAGTATGTCCACCAAAATTTTCTAGTAAATGATTGGTTGAATCAATGGCATCATAAATGTCGAATTGTTTAACCGACCTCGCCGATCCTGTAATTAAACCATCGGCCTTGGTGAGTACAATTGTTGGTCGATAATATTTGTCTATTAACCTCGAAGCAACAATACCAACAACTCCTTTATGCCAATTCTCACGATAAACGATTGTAGCTTTCTTGTTTCCAATATCTATATCTTCGTTTAAAATTTGAAGAGCATCTTTTGTGATATTGCTATCAAGTTCACGACGAGTTGTGTTTAGATCATTGATTTGCTTTCCAAGTTTTTCTGCATACTCAGTATTGTTACTAATTAGCAATCTAACCGAATCGGTAGCACTATCGATTCGCCCAGCAGCATTTATTCGTGGCCCAAGAAGGAAAACTAAATCACTAACTGTTATTATCTTTTTGAAAAAATGCTCAGAGCCCAGTGATACTTTTTTATCAACACCAGCTGATTTAAGCATATACTTTACTCCAATTCGAGGTGTTTTGTTAAGGTTTTTAAGTCCGTAATATGATAGGGTTCTGTTTTCACCAGTCATTGACACAACATCGGCAGCGATACTAATTGCAACAAGATCAAGGTAGCAATAAATCTTATCAACTGAAGCTCCTGACCTTATGGTTATCGCTTGAATCAGTTTAAACCCCACACCAGCACCAGACAGTTCTTTAAAAGGATAGTTACAGTCATCTTGTTTTGGATCAAGAACAGCAACTGCATTCGGTATTACATCTCCAGGTCTATGGTGATCGCCTATAATAATATCAAGACCCTTTTCTTTGGCATAATCAACTTTCTCAACAGCCTTTATTCCACAATCGAGAGAAATAAGAAGGCTATATCCGTTTTCAACTGCAAAATCGATTCCTTTGTATGAAATGCCATAGCCTTCGGCATATCTGTCGGGAATATAAAAATCAACTTTTTTATGGGTGTTTTTTAAAAATGAATAAACAATACTAACAGCAGTAGTTCCATCAACATCATAATCACCGTAAACCATTATCTTTTCACCAAGATCTTTTGCTTTTTCAATTCTGTCAACAGCCTTGTCCATATTTTTCATAAGGAACGGGTCAATTAAATCAGAAAGCTGTGGACGAAAAAATGAACGAGCCTCTTCAAATGTGTTTATACCACGATGAATTAGTAGCTCCGATAGTACATTGGATATATTAAGCTCTTTGGACAACTGCTTAACAACCTCTTTTTCAGGCTTTTTTTTAAGCACCCATCGCTTTTCCATACTATCGTTGTTTTGAATGTAAAGATAGTTAAAGATCGCTTTAAAATACTCGCATGAAAAATCAATTTAATAAAAACAAGAAACACACCACCTAATAGTTAGGTAATCAGAATATTACATGAAAAAATTGTTGAAACCCTAAATGTAAGAAAAAGGGATATTAGGAATTAGAAATTTGCTCTCATTGCATCAACTGGGTTTAGCCGCGATGCTGACCAGGCAGGTATAAATCCCGAAATAAATCCAATCATAGCCGAAACCAAAACTCCCAATACAATATTTCCAAATGTAAGAATCAGTTCGAAATTGAACATTGAACTAACAACATATGTAAGTATATAAACTACTATCAAGCCTACTATCCCACCAAAAATAGATAGAAAAATTGCTTCAAATAAAAACTGCAATAGAATGAAATAGTTTTTGGCTCCAAGTGATTTTTGAATACCTATTTGATTTGTACGCTCCTTTACACTTACAAACATAATATTGGCAACCCCAAATCCCCCAACAAGCAACGAAAAGCCTCCAATTATCCACCCTACCAATGCAATAACTGCGAATAACTGATCAAAACCCTTGTTAATAATATCTGTTTCATTAAGTGCAAAACTATCATCTGCCGAGGGCGGTAATTTGCGAATAGAACGCATTATTCCTGTGAGTTCATCCATCATTTGAACATTACTAACATTGGGCTTAGCCATTACTATGATAGTCGATCCAATTCGCCTAAAATCCAATACTTTTTGACCATATTTGGCCGGAATAATAATCCAGTTATCCTTGGAGTTCCCAAAAACATCTTCACCTTGTTTTTTTGTAACACCTATTACATCTAGCTTTCGGCCGAATACTTTAATTTTCCGTCCAACAGCTTCCTGCCCCTCAAAAAGGTTTTCTGCAATTTCGGCACCAATAATTGCAATATTTCTACCACTGTGTGATTCGCTTGGGGTGAAGTATCTTCCTTCCTGTAAATCGAAGGGCATTACCTTTGTGTAATCTTGTGAAACAGCAACTACAGGAACGCTTTCAACAGAATTATTTCCATTGTAAACAGTACGTGAAACGCTAACCATAAAAGCTGAGGCTTCAACAGTGTTCGAGCGTTTCATTAGCTCATCAACTTCCTTAAGCTTTGGCTCGGGACGTTGGTAGTACTTCCACCATGGATAGTCACCACCCATGGCCCATGGCCATTTTTGAATAAATATAACATTGTTTCCCAGCGAATTGATCTCGCTTTTTATGGCATTTTCCAAACTGTCGAAAACAGTAAATACTGAAATAATTGAGAAGATTCCAATTGTGATTCCAAGGAGTGATAAAAATGTACGCACCTTGTTAACTGCCAGGGCGTTGGTGGCAAATAAAAGGCTTTCTATGACTAACTTAATTGTTTTCAATTATCCTATAATTCCAGTTTTTCAAAATTCGTAAAAATATGTATGTAAAAGTATAATAAGTTTTAATTAAATCTTGTTATTTTGCAGTGGCGTATTCTTTTTAACAAAAATTACCAAAACCAACATGTTCATGAAAAAAATTAAAACAGCTTTAATATCCGTTTTCAATAAAGATGGATTAGACGGATTGCTGGAAAAACTAAATAAGCTAGGAGTAAAATTTATTTCAACAGGAGGAACACATAATTATATTGTAAGTCTTGGTTATGAGGCAACCACAGTTGAGTCTCTTACAAGTTACCCCTCAATTTTAGGTGGAAGAGTTAAAACTCTACACCCAAAAGTAATGGGAGGTATTCTTGCTCGCGGGAGTAATGAAAGCGATAGCCAACAAATGAAAGAATATGATATTATTCCAATCGATTTAGTAATAGTTGATTTGTATCCTTTTGAGCAAACTCTTGAAATTACCGATGATAAAAGTGAAATAATAGAGAAAATAGATATAGGTGGTATTACTCTTATTAGAGCTGCAGCAAAAAATTTCAAAGATGTGTTGGTTGTGCCATCATCAAACCTTTATGAAGAAGCTATCAAGCTACTTGAAAGCAAAGATGGGCATACTAACTTGGATGACCGTAATTATTTTGCAGCTCAGGCATTTAATGTAAGTTCTCATTACGATTCTGCCATTTTCAACTGGATGAATAAAGGCGAAATTGATTCGTTTAAACTGAGCGCTGGAGACGGAACAGCACTAAGATATGGTGAAAACCCACATCAAAAAGGTAGTTACTATGGAAATATGGATGAAGTTTTTGAGCAAATTCACGGTAAAGCAATTTCATATAATAACCTTCTGGATCTTGATGCTGCAATTAATTTGATCAATGATTTTAACGAAACCACCTTTGCTGTTATAAAACACAATAATGCTTGTGGTTTAGCTTCACGTCCTAATTTAACTGATGCATGGAATGATGCTTTGGCAGGTGATCCTTTGTCGGCATTTGGCGGAGTATTGGTAACCAACTGTAAAATTGATCTTGCTACAGCAACTGAAATAAACAAAATATTTTTCGAGATAATTGTTGCTCCTTCATATGACGATGATGCCTTGGAGATGTTGAAATCAAAGAAAAATAGAGTAATCTTAATATTGAAAAACACTGAATTTGATAATAAACAATTCAGGTCTTTACTAAACGGGGTGCTTGTTCAGGATAAAGATTTGATAACGGAGGATAAGACAAGTCCGAAAACTGTTACAAACCTATCGCCTTCAGAACGAGAAGTTGAGGATCTGTTATTTGCCAATAAACTTGTTAAGCACACAAAATCAAACACCATAGTGCTTGCTTACAATAAACAATTGGTGGGATCGGGTACCGGACAAACATCTCGCGTAGATGCCCTAAAGCAAGCTATTGAAAAAGCGCGTACCTTTGAACTTCCAATTGAAGGAGCAGTAATGGCATCTGATGCGTTTTTTCCATTTGCCGATTCTGTGGAAATAGCTGATAATGCAGGTATTAAAGCGGTTATTCAACCCGGAGGATCTATTAGGGATAAGGACTCTATCGACTATTGTAATAAGCATAGTATGTCGATGGTGGTAACAGGAGTAAGACATTTTAAACATTAGTAACAGGGGTTTTATAATCAACTTTAATTGGAATATGGTTTGTAAGATTGCTAATTTTATTTTGATGATTTCATCAGAAAAATGAATATTTTTACAGAAATAAAACCTAGTAATAAAATTTAGTAACAAAATAAAGATTAATAATATATGGGACTGTTTTCATTTCTCACCAAAGAAATAGCCATTGACCTTGGAACTGCAAACACAATTATAATTTATAACGATAAAGTAATTGTTGACGAACCATCTATAGTTGCTCTTGAGCGCAATACCGGAAAAATAATTGCGGTTGGTAAAAAGGCAATGATGATGCATGGTAAAACACATGAAAACATTAAAACCATAAGACCATTGAAGGATGGTGTAATTGCTGATTTTCAAAGTGCCGAGTATATGATTCGTGAAATGATCAAAATGATTGGCATGAAAAGCTCTCTTTTTCCCCCTGCACTTCGTATGGTGGTTTGCATACCGTCGGGAATTACAGAGGTTGAAGAGCGCGCAGTGAAAGATTCATGTGAACAGGCCGGCGCCAAAGAAATCAAGCTAATTCATGAACCCATGGCTGCTGCAATTGGAATAGGAATTGATGTACTGGAACCAACGGGAAATATGATTATTGACATTGGTGGTGGAACAAGCGAAATTGCAGTTATTGCGCTTGGTGGAATCGTTAACAATACCTCTATCAGAATTGCTGGTGATGATTTTAATGCTGATATTGAAGAGTATATGCGTAAGCAGCATAATATTATAATTGGAGAAAGAACAGCAGAACGTATTAAAATTGAAGTTGGTGCTGCCATTACAGAACTTGATAATCCACCTGATGATTATGCTGTTCATGGGCGTGATATGCTTACCGGAATTCCAAAAGAAATTACAGTTAACTATAAGGAAATTGCAAGTTGTCTTGACAAATCAATCTCAAAAATTGAAGCGGCTGTATTAAATGCCCTTGAAAAAACACCACCAGAGTTAAGTGCTGATATCTATCGAACAGGTATTTATGTTGCGGGAGGTGGATCAATGCTTAGGGGGCTTGATAAACGATTGCATCATAAAACTAAACTATCGGTTCATGTTGCGGAAGACCCTTTAAGAGCAGTTGCAAGAGGTACCGGAATAGCACTTAAGAATTACGAAAAGTTTACTTTTCTCATACGATAACTTTATTGAATCGGCTCTAAAATTTATGGAGAATGCGCAATCTTTTTGCTTTATTATGGAAAAATCAGTTTTTAGTTCTGTTTCTTCTCCTACTAGGTGTATCATTATTTCTTCTTAGCCGTAGCTATTCCTATCACGGTTCACTGGCATATAATACCACAAGCGACTTAAGTGGAGGAGCATTTTCTACCTATAGTAATATTACTGATTATTTATCGCTTAAAGCTGAAAACGATTTGCTAGCCGAAGAAAATGCCACGCTAAGAAATGTATTATTATCCTCTTTTTTACAAACGGATACACAATATGTTTATAGAGATAGCTTATATCGCTATATACCTACAAAAATTGTAAGTAATACTGTTACCAAAAGAAATAATTTTATACTTGTGAATAAGGGAGCAAAGCATGGCATAGAAAAAGAAATGGGGGTTATTTCACCCAGAGGTATAGTGGGAGTTGTTGTTGGCGTATCAGATAATTATTCAACAATAATGTCAATGTTGCATCAAAATATGCGAATTAGTGCCAGGATAAAAAATAGCGGCCAACTTGTGAATGTTATTTGGGACGAACTGGATTATTTATATGGTACTGTTATTGATATTCCATCTCATATTCAGCTTAAGATTGGCGATTCAATTATCACAAGTGGAAATTCATTGATCTTTCCTGAAGGAATAATGATTGGAGAAATACAATCACACCAAATTGATGGCAATAAAAACCTTAGTAAGGCAACTTTGCGTTACAATACTGATTTTAATAGTGTAAGGCACCTATATATAATCGAAAATTTAATGAAAACAGAGCAGGATTCATTGATTAACAAGTTAAGTACTAGTAATGAGTAATTCGTTGGTAAAAAATATCCTTAGGTTTATCATACTAATGGCCATTCAGGTGTTGGTACTAAATAGTATGAACTTAAGTGGTTACCTTAATCCATATATTTATGTGCTTTTTATATTAATGTTACCGGCTAAAATAAACCGGAGCTTATTACTGATAATAGCCTTTGCAACAGGTTTAGTAATTGATTATTTTGGAAATACTTTAGGCTTAAATGCTGCAGCATGTTTAGTAGTGGCATTTTTAAGACCTGGCACCATTAATCTACTATTTAGAAATTATGAATTTGGAGTTAATGAAGAACCAGGCCCATATTCAATAGGGTTTGGTGGTTTTATCAGATACGCAACAATTTTAGTTTTTGCACACCAGCTAGTTATTTTTTATTTAGAGGTTCTAAGCATTAGCAATTTCTTTTATACTCTAAGTAAAGTATTATTGAGTACAATCCTGAGTGTTATTGTAATGCTAATAGCGTTATTGTTAACTTCAAAACGTAAAAAGAATATTTAAAATCATGAATCAAATCGAGATATTTAATGGAAGTCCACGTAAGAATGGAAATACGTCTTCTTTAATCGATATTTTCAAAAAAGGCTTAAATATATCAAAATATGCAACGCATGATTCGTTCTTGTATGATTATAATATAGAACCATGTACCGATTGCCGAGCATGTAAAAAAGGAGACCTTATATGCACTGTTAAGGATGGTATGCAAGATTTGTATCGAAGAATTGAACAGTCGGATATATATGTAATTGCTACTCCAATTTATTGGTTTGGTCCCACTGCTAAAATGAAATTATTGTTGGATAGGTTACGCCCATATTATGGTAACAAACGGCTTCAGGGTAAAAAGGGTATTCTAATTCTTGTTGCCGGAGTGGGAGAGAAGGATTGTGATTTAACAATTGAAATGTTCGGTAGAGCTTTTATTTCTCTTGGAATTGAACTAGTAGGGATCATTACTTCTAAAGCATATGATATTGGTGAATCAAAAAATGACAGAAAGGCTACGGGGCAGATAAACAAGCTTTTAAACCAATTAAACTGATTAGGTAACAAGCCATTTTTTCATAATGTCAAATAGTTCTTTCGGTTTAATGGGTTTTGATAAATAGTCGTTCATTCCTACAGCAATACACATTTCCTTGTCACCCTTCATCGCATTTGCTGTCATTGCAATAATTGGCAAGTTAGATATTTTCAGGCGCTCTCTTATTTCTTTCGTGGCAGTAAGGCCATCCATTTTAGGCATTTGAACGTCCATAAACACTAGTGAATAATCTTGGGCTTGTATAGCTTTTAGAGCTTCTAACCCGTCTCCAGCAACATCAACTTTTATTCGTGTTTTATTAATCAGCGCAGAAGCAACCCGTTGATTTATTATATTATCTTCAACGAGCAATATCCTAGATTCCGAAGATAAATGTTGAAGTTTTTCCAACTGGTCGGTATTGGATAAACTGCTTTTTATATTGGTTTTAATGTCGTTTACTCCCATCAGGCTAATTATCGAGTTGAATAACACTGATTGCTTTGCTGGTTTAGCTAAATAATCAACATTTCCCAAATCCATAAAATCACCTCGCTCTCCCCAAACACCCATTGATGTTAATATTATAGCCGGAATCATGCTTGTTTTCCTAATGGTTTTTATAAACTCAAAGCCATCAATATCAGGCATTTGGTAATCAGAGATTATTAAATCATAGGTTCCTTTTTTTTGAGAATGGAAGGCTTCGAATGCTTTGGTTGTATTTTCAAAAACATCCGAGGTAAACCCGAATGCTTTCATTGTCTCCTTTATAATTATCCTATTGGTTTTGTTATCATCAACGGCCAGAACATTTAATCCATGAATCTTTTCTGGTATAGTTAAAACATCTTCTCTATTTTTCTTTGATTTTTTTAAACGGACAGTAAAGAAAAAAGTACTTCCCTCATTTACTTTGCTTTCAATCCAAATATTACCGTTCATCATTTCAACAAGATTTTTGCTTATTGAAAGACCCAGGCCCGTACCTCCAAATTTCCGAGTTGTTGACGTGTCGGCTTGTGAGAAACTTTCAAAGATGGACCTTTGTTTATCATCTGGTATCCCTATTCCGGTGTCATGAACAGCAAATAGCAATTCAACTTCATTGTTTAGTAAGGGGTTGTTTTCAGAAACAGAATCAGAGTTATCTACTACAGTAATATTTATTTCACCCTCAGATGTAAATTTCAACGCATTTCCAACCAGGTTAATAATTACTTGTCGTAATCTAACAGGATCGCCGATTAAAAAACAAGGAACATTATTTTTTATAAGGACATTTAGTTCGAGTCCTTTTTTCTCAACTTTTTGAATAATAACATCTGATACACCCTCTACTACATTTCGAAGTTTATAATCTACTTCCTCCAATTCCAGCTGTCCGGCTTCAATTTTAGAGAAATCAAGAATATCATTAAGTAAGCTCAACAATACATCGGCACTTTCCTTTGCCATTGTTAGAAACTGAAACTGCTCTTCATTTAGTTCTGTTGGTAAAACAAGCTCAAGCATGCCACTGATGCCATTCATTGGTGTTCGTATTTCATGGCTCATATTAGCCAAAAACTCACTCTTTGCTCTATTTGCTTCCTGGGCATCTAGTTTTGCTTCTTCGGCCTCATTTCTGGCTTTTTCAATTGCAGCTGCTTTTTCCTCCAACTCTGTGTTTAAAGCCAATACTCCTCTGTTGGTTTCTTCCAACTCGCGGTTTATTGTTTCAACTTGATTACTTCGCTCCTGCAATTCTTTTAATAAGTGTAGCAGCTCATTGTTTTGAGAATTAATAGTATCAACCATGCTGGCATCTCCACGCTCAATGGTACTATTAATAGCATTTTGTATCTCCAGGATTCTGCTATTTTCAAGACCAACAGAAAGACGCGGCAACCATCTTGCAACAGTAATTATTGTTCCTTGCCCAATTTTGGATTGAATATCGAAATTATCCATTAATCGTTGAGACCCTATTAGCCCAACTCCCATCCCAGATTTTGATTTGTATTCTCCCGAGAGTATAAGGTCAAGATTTTCAATTCCCATTCCCCTGTCCGAAAAAGTAATTACTACACCATCCGACTCAACACCTCTATCAGCGATTTTAAATGCTACATGGCCCCCTTTTGCATGTTCAATCATATTTCTACAAAGTTCGGATACAGTGGTTCCAATCCTTATGCAGGTAGTTTTATCAAAATTCAATTCCTGAGCAAGCAAGATACCAATGTTACGAGCCCTAACAACGTCAGACTCAAATTGCACCTGCATTTCGCCTACATCATGAACCGTAGCGGATGATAAGAATTGTTGCGTCATCATTTAATCTTGAATAATTATTTAATATTAATTCAGCATTCTTTTGTGGTGAATCACTCCAGTTTATATCACTGGGTTTCCATCTACTCGTAATACCATCCGAATACATACAAAGTAAATCACCAGGACAAAAACCATGTTCAAAAACCCTTGGGGTTCGCATATTATGACCCATTATTCCTCCAAAAGACAATAATGTTTTCTTGTCCCCATTGGATATATAAAAGCTTTCAATATTTCCAATTCCTGAAAAATATAGCTTGTTAATATTTGTATCTATTTTTGCAAGTCCCAGAACAGCTCCTCGTGTACCTCGTATTGAATTATGAATATTATTCATAATGTTATCGAGTGATAAATCAGATTTGATAATTATCTGTTTTTTTGCTTTTTCAGATGCCAGATTTGCCTCATCTCCATGACCCAAACCATCAATTACAGCAGCGGTAGTAATATTATTACCGATGTGATTTACCAAATATGCATCCCCGTTTAGGTTTTCTCCAGGGTGACACCTGGATGCTGCTCCAATGATAAGATTGTTATTGGTTCCTGTCCATGTTTTCTTGGGTACCCATTTTATTGTTCTGATACAATGATTAAAACCTGAGTTGACTAAAAAATAATCCTCTTTATTATCTACCTTGGGGTTGATTTGGATTTCATCCGAAAAACGAACTATGCTACCAAGACCTATTCCCAAAGACTCTTTATCGGTGAAACCATCTACTAAAGCTCTATCAAAGTTGGGAATGCCATTTCCCGAATCACAACACCAAATTTCAATGGCCTTATTGCTATTTTCATCAATTTCGCAGATCACTATTTTGCCTTTGCCACCACCATGTTTTAGTACGTTAGTTCCTAATTCTGATATTAATATGGCAATTTCGCCTGTCTTCACTTTGTCAAAACCAATATGTGAAGATAGGTTAACCCCTTTTCGTCTGCAGACACCAATATCAGACTCGTTGTCGATTGGCAAGCTAAGTATATGTTTACGTACTAATTCCATTTCATTATTCTTACAATAGTGCCTTTGTTTTTCTCCGATTCTATCTCAAAGCGATCAACCAAACGCTTTGCACCTGGAAGCCCATATCCCATCCCTTTACCCGAAGTATAACCATCGCTCATGGCAAGCTCGAGGTTGTCGATACCCGGACCCTGATCAGAACAGGTGATTATTAATGCATTATGCTCATCAACCATTCCTTTTTGTATTAGAACCTCACCTCCTTCGCCATAGTTATACATGTTTCTTAGCAATTCGCTAACAGCTGTTGTAATGCGTGTTTGGTTAATTATTCCCATGTTCAATTGTTTAGCACAAAAACGAATCTGTTGTCGTACGTTAACAATATCGTGTTCGGTTTTAATTAGGTGCTTGTCTATTGTTTCCCAGTTGGTATTTGATGTCAGTTGCATCATATGAAGTTCAAATATTTATATCTCATATTCCTCATCCGCGATTCTTTTTTCCAACATTTCCATTCCTTTTTCCATATTTAGGGCTGTATCAACCCCAGGCATTTCTAATCCTAATTCAACCAGGGTTATTGCCACAGCGGGTTGCATTCCAACAATAACAACTGCTGCATCCATTATGGCGGCCATCGAAGCCATTCCTGATAGCATTCGTCCGATAAACGAATCAACCATTTCCAATACAGAGATATCAATTAATACTCCCTTTGCTCCAGTTTTTTCAATTTCTTCGAGTATTTGCGATTGGAGTTGAATCGCTAACTTGTCGTGCATGTCGACCTGTATGGAGACAATTAAAAAATTTCCAATCTTGATAATAGGAATCCTCTTTTCGTGTAGTTCAGTATTCATCTAATCTTCATTTTCATCAGGATCTGTAAACAAAGTCTGGAGCTTTACATTTTCTGATAGTTTGTTCTGTTTCATGGCGTATATCATTGCATCCTGTAGGGTTGCTTTGGTTTTTATTGATGATAAATCGATACCCAAGTGAACTATTGTTTGTGCAATTGCAGGACTTATACCAGAAATAATACATTCTGCCCCAAGCAATCTTGCAGAGGTAACCGTTTTCAATAGATGGTTTGCAACCTGAGTGTCAACAGTAGGCACTCCGGTAATATCAAGAATTGAAATTGTACATCCAGTTTCAACAATTTTTTCCAATAGATTTTCCATCATAATTTGAGTACGCTGGCTATCTAGTGTTCCTATTACAGGAAGAATGAGAACATTATCCCACACTTTTGATACAGGGCTTGACAATTCCATTAAATCTGCCTGTTGTTGAAAGATTGTTTTTTGCTGTTCTTGAATCTTACTGAGTTTATCCTCGACCTCCTTTTGCATTTTTTCTCGCTGAATAAGCTCATCGGTTAAATCATCAATAAGCAAATCGATGGCTGCTTCAATTCCACTTAGGTCATCTTCTGTTTCACTATTTATACGAGCCTCATTATCTCCGGCTGCTACAGAAGCCAATACGTCTTCAATATTGTTAATGCGTTCTTTTATTCTTTGAATATTATGTGTTTCACCCATTATTAACTCCTCCTTTTTTGAATCCAATTAATTGCTTCATCTTTATCTTTAACAAAAGTTGCCTCGGCTTTTAACGACCCAAGTTTCATCAATACTTTTGCAATCATTCGTATTGCCGCAGTTGCACCAACGAAAGCAACATCAGTTATTTTTGCATTATTTAACATTTCATTTGTTACTGAGCGGGTTTCCCGGGATTCCATTTTCCCAGCATCTGATAGGTCTACAATTAGCTGACGGTAAGGTTTTCCTTCCAGCATTTCATTATAAAGCTGCCCAAATTGTTTTGTTTCATCAGTAGAAAAATCTCCTGTTATTGTCTGTACAAGAATCTGATTGCCTTCATCAAAAATTATTGTGTGTTTCATAATGTAATATGTTTTGTTGGGTATTATCTTGCTAAAATAGGAAATCTTCCATAAGAAAACAAGTTGCTACAAACAAAGTGCTATTAGATCAGACTATTAACCTCGGCTCAGCGAAAAGATTTGCAGGACTGAAAGTCACAATTACAATAGGTATGGAAATATAATACCACTGGAAATTAGGTGATATTATTGAGTGTTAAGAACAATTGTAATAATTGTTTTTTCTTCACTACTTTCTATTTCCAGAGAGGCACTATGAAGCTCCAGTGCTGATTGAACATAGCTAAGTCCAAGGCCGATGTGTTTATCATAATGATCGTTGGCAAGTCCAAACGGTTTAACTATTTCTTCGATTTTTTCTTTGGGAATAACCTCTCCAGTATCTGATATACAAAGTTTATACCTATCACCTTCTTTGAAAGAAACAACATCTATTACGGTATTTTCATGTGAGAATTTAATGGCATTACCAATAATTTCTCTAATTGCTCCTGCAATATAATCTTCAACCCCCATCAAACTATAATCATCAATTTGTGATACTTCAAACTCAATGTTTCTAGTTTTAGCACTTTCTTTTGATTCTTCAATAATATTGTTTACTAACTTGTTGAGATGTATTTCTTTCTTTTTTATTCCATCTCCCAGAGTTTGCATTTGGGTAATCTCAAGGGCTTTTTTAGAAAAGCTATCTAATCTATCTACCGACTCCATTAGCATTACAATAAACTCTTTTAACTCGGGGTCTTCAATCATGTCGTTCAGGAAATACGTAGATCCTACAATACCGTTAAGTGGGGTTCTAATTTCATGACTTATTAGATTTAAGAATTTATTTTTTGCCTCATCTAAACCAACAAGTTTATTGTTGGCGGCTTCAAGTTTTAGGTTTGATTCATTTAACTGAGCTGTTCTTTCCTGAACTTTTTCTTCGAGAACAACATTCATATTCTTTAATATTTCGCGTTGGGATTTGAGTTCAAGTTGAGTCTTTACCCTTTCCATAAGCTCTCTTGCGTCGAATGGCTTTGTAATATAATCTTGACCACCAACCTCAAAGCCTTTAACTATATCCTCCTTTTGTGTTTTAGCTGTTAGAAAAATAACCGGGACATCTTTAGTGCGCTCATCTGCCCTTAGCCTTTCACAAACTTCATAGCCATCCATTTCAGGCATCATTATATCTAGAAGGATCAAATCTGGAGGAATATCTTCCCAGGCTGTTTCAAGGGCATCTTCACCATTAATAGCTATCTGACACTCAAAATCCTCTAGCAACTCTACTAGAATGTCTATGTTTTCGGGTGTGTCATCAACAATGAGAATTTTGTTCTCAAATAGATTTTCCATGAAAAATATTTTAAGTTAAACTTATATTATTGAAAGCTTCGATGGCATCTTTGAATTTGTAGCTATTAATTGATTTTACCAGCTTGTCAAAGTCAGGCCCAGACATCCCAGCTTTTTCAATATCCTTGATTAATCCTCTAGCCTTTGGGCTTTTCTTCTTTAGTAATTCTTCAAGTTGTGGTAAAAGTTCTTTAATTTTAGTCTTATCAACTTCCTTCATTTCAACAAAATTGCCTTGTATAAGTTTATCATGAATTTCCATTAATAGATTAACGAGTTTTGTATCTAGTTTTGGAAAGTTCACTACGAATTTATCAGTTTCACTATTTAATAACATCAATTCTATTTCTTTAACATATTCATAAAGTTCATTTGCACCAATGTTTCCCGCCACACCTTTTAATGTATGAATTAATTGTGCTGTGGTTTCATAATTTCCTTTTGAAAGAGTTTCTTTTATTTCTTCAGTGAAATTTTGATAATTGATATAGAATTTTTTAAGAAGATTTAGATATAGGTTCTTTTTGTAATTCATTCTTTCTAATGCACCCTCAATGTCTAGACCAGCAATTTCTGGTATATGGGGCTCTGAACCATCGTTTTTAGTTATTATTTCCTCCTTTTTGATTTTTGATTCTTGTTTCCTCTTAGGTATTACACACTTAATCATTACACCAAACATTTCGTCCGGATTAATCGGTTTGGTAACCATGTCGATCATTCCTATTTCCAGACATTTTTCTCTAACTCCAGCCATTGCATCAGCAGTCATTGCAACAATGGGAATTTTATCAAACTGATGAAGCTTTCTTATTTCTTCGGTAGCCTTATAACCATCCATTACAGGCATTTGGATGTCCATAAATACAAGATCATATTTGCTTGGCTTAGCAATGAGGATATCAATAGCCTCTTGTCCATTATTTGCCACCTCAACAACAAAGCCCTTATCTTCAAGCAATTCAGCTGTCACCTGTTGGTTTATTTCATTGTCTTCAACAAGGAGTATAGTTGCACCTGTTATCCTATTCAATGATTCTTCATACCATATGCTTTTTTTATCAACTTTTCTTTTGGCTCTTACATTTGCTGAAAATACATTCATAATTGTATCGAAAAGTGTTGAAAAAGTATATGGTTTGGAAATATATCCATCAAAGCCTGCCATCTGAGCATTTACAGCGGCCGTCTCGATTCCAAAAGCAGTAACAAGTATTGTTTTTAACTCTTTGAATTCTTGGTTTTGTTTGATTTTTTTTACAGTTTCAACACCATCCATATCTGGCATTTTCCAATCGATCAATAGCAGATCATATTCTTTCTTTTTGAGTTCTTCAATTGCCTCAAAACCAGAGCCTACAGTTGTTGTGTTTAGTTTGAACAACTTCATCGCTTCAGAGATAATTAGCCTTGCGGTTTTATTGTCATCACAAGTTAGAACATTAATGTTTTTAAGCTGTTCGGGTGTTTGGAACTCTGTTCTTTTTTTCTTTTGCTGTACACCAAAAACAGCTGTGAAAAAAAATGTACTCCCTTTATCTGGCTTGCTTATAACTCCTGTGGTTCCACCCATTAACTCAGCAAAATTTTTGCATATTGCCAACCCAAGGCCAGTTCCACCATATTTTCGCGTTGTTGAGCTGTCTGCTTGGGAAAACTCATTAAAAAGCTTTTCCTGTTGTTCTTTGTTTAGCCCAATTCCAGTATCCTTAACTGTAAACTTTAATTTCAGTTTACTTGTATCAACTGATTCTATTTTGCTCACATTCACTACAACATCTCCTTTTTCTGTAAACTTGATTGCGTTGCTGCAAAAATTATTTATTATCTGACCAACACGAAGAGGGTCACCAATAAGGTAAAATGGAACATCTGGAGATACATGTAAAGAAAACTCAAGACCTTTGTCTTGAGCCTTCTGTGAGTTCATATTTGAAACACTATCCAAAACCTGTTCAAGATCGAAATCTATATTTTCAACATTTAATTTGCCGGCTTCAATTTTTGAAAAATCCAGAATATCATTAATAATTCCAAGTAATGCTTGTGCTGATCTGTCAATTTTGCTTAAGTAATCTTCTTGTTTTGCTGAAAGCTCAGTTTTTAAAGCCAAGTTAGAAAGGCCAATTATTGCATTCATTGGGGTTCTTATTTCATGACTCATTGTTGCCAGAAATTGGCTTTTGGCAAGTGTAGCTTCTTCGGCCACACTTTTTTGAACTTCAATTATATCTTTCTGCTCTCTAATTTCTTTGGTGGCATTTCTAACCTGAGCTAACAATTCTTTTTGTCGCTTTTTAAGATTAGCAGTACGCCAGCGTACAATAACGATAATAAATAGTAAAGCAATTATACCATATACTAATCTTGCCCACCAGGTATGCCACCAAGGTGGTAGTATGGTAAATGAATATTCAAAGGGCTCGCTCCAAATTTGAGCATCTCCAATGGCCCGAACCTTAAATTTGTATTTACCAGGTGGCAGATTACGGAACTCTGCAATTGATTCTGATTGAGGTAAACTCCAATTATCATTATAGCCAACCAATGAGAAGCTATATTTAATTTTATGTGGTGCTGACCAATCAATGGCGGTGAAATAAAAATCAATATCATTGGATTTGTGATCAAGCTTTAAGTTTAATGGATAATTATAATGCCGTGCAACATCAGTTAATTGTATTTCAATATCCTTATGATCTTCCACATTTCTATAATCAATAAATTGTCTGTTGATTTCTACTCGATTGAGTTGGATATTGGGTGGATCAACCGGAATCTTAAAATTATTTAGATCCAGCATAGTAAGACTTTTATCACTTCCCCACCAAATTTGGTTTTTGCTATCCAATATAGCACAGTTTTGGAGGAAGGCAATACCCTGTAACCCATCACGTTTATTGTAGGTATGTATTGAAAAGGAATTATTATCTGAGTCAAACAAAAGAAGATTTAACCCATTATCAGTACTAACCCATATATTTCCTGACTTATCTTCAAGAATGGACTGGACATTGTTATTACTCAAACCCTCATTTTCAGTAAACTGTGTAAAGCTAGTGCCATTATATACACATACACCACCACCATCAGTGCCAAACCACAGTTTTCCAGAATGATCTTCAAATATGGCCTGAATATTATTGCTGCTTAAACCCTCCTTTTCAGTGATAAAAGTAAAGCTAATGCCATTATACATTGCAACACCACCGCCATTGGTACCAAACCAGAGGTTACTATCTTGGTCTTCAATGATAGATGTTATATTGTTGTTGCTAAGGCCTTCTTTTTCAGTGAAATGTGTAAAATAGTCACCATTAAACATACTAACACCACTTTTATTGGTTCCAAACCAGATATTACCATTCTTGTCTTCTACTATTGAACTTACAACATCACTACTTAAACCTTCTTTTTTAGTAAATTGTTTATACCTTGGTTGCATATTTTTAGAACTTCCTTTCTTGAACATTTGAACACCTTTTTCTGTTCCAAACCATAGGTTGCCCGTTCTGTCCTCCAGAATTGACCATATATTATCGTTGTTTAAACCATCAGCATCGGTGATATGCGTGAAACTATTTCCATCATACATGTTAATACCACCCATAAAAGTACCCAACCACAAATTATTAAAACTATCTTCCAAAATCGACCATACTGTATGGTGGCTTAACCCCTCTTTTTCGGTAAAATGTATAAAGGAATTGTTTTTATACAGATATACTCCATTGCCCCATGTACCAAACCAGATATTACCACTATTATCTTTTAATATGGATGTTACGGATATATTACTAGATCCCTCTTTTTCTAAAAAATTGGTAAATGTATCGCCATTATACATACTTACACCTCCACCAAAAGTTCCAAACCAAATATTGCCATTGTCATCTTCAAGTATTGATGTTACCTTGTTGTTGCTTAAACCGTCCTTTTCGGTAAAGTGAGTAAAGTTGTCACCATTATACTTAAAAACGCCTTCCTCAAAAGTTCCAAACCATAGATTACCATTGCTGTCTTCAAATGAGGAGAAGATCCAATTATCAATTAGGCCATCTTTATCAGAAAAATGAGTAAAGGTTTCCCCATCGTACATGCAAATACCGCCCCCAAAGGTTCCAAACCAGAGATTATTATTTTGGTCTTCTACTATTGACCTCACCTTATTATTACACAGTCCCTCTATTTGGGTAAAATGAGTAAAACTGTTACCATTATACATGCTTACTCCTCCGCCATCGGTTCCGAACCACAGATTGCCTTTATAATCTTCAATAATAGATATCACCTTGTTACAGCTTAATCCTTCACTTTCTGTGAAATGGGTGAAATTTTCACCATTGTACATGCTAACCCCACCCCCATAAGTTCCAAACCACATATTACCCTTACGATCCTCTATTATGGAAAAAACCAAATTATTACTTAGTCCTTCGTTTTTTGTATAATGAGTAAAGACTTTACCATTATACTTGCTTACACCTCCTCCATGGGTTCCAAACCACATATTATCATTACTGTCCTTAAAAACACACATAATAGACGATGAACTCAAACCTTGATCCACATCAAGATGTTTCATGTTTATACGAGAATCATTTCGAAAAATGGGAGGTAAAGCCTGAACCCTAACAGGAAGTACATAGGGAATAATTTTACCTTTTGTGGATATTGGTATGCCTGTTGGTAAAGTATCGCCTATTGAGTTAATCAATACGAATGAGGAAGTATCCACATCAGTGTTGGAATTCTTTAGACTATCTTTATTTATACGTATTTGTGTTAAATCTTTCTGTATTTGATGAATGTTTGTCTTGGTGTGAACAACTCTTGGTTTACCTGTGTAGTAACTCTTTGGTTTTCTAACACTATAGGGATCAATAGCCTTGCCCATGGCTGGAATAGGCTTGCCGGTGATGATGGTAGTGCCAAAAGAATTAATAATAGGTAAGATGCTATCGCCTGTAAGAGTATTGGTAGCATAACCTTCCTTGGTATTTAACTCAAAAGCTATTGGGGTTGGATTCAAAGGAGGCAAAGTATCAGTTGTGTTTTGCTTTTCACTATTGCAAAAAGTAAGAAACATAGTAATTATCAGACATGAGAGAGTTTTCTTTATCATAACCAATCATAAAAATTAGACCAAAATATTTCTTCGGTTTTAGCTAATAGCTACTGGCGATTTTGAGTAATATTAAGCTTCTGGCTGCAAATTACAAAATATTTCAATGTGTCTTGAAGGCACCCAAGGTTTGCTCATAGCCTATAGCGTTGTTTCCAAATCATTTATAAAGTGTTCTGTTTTGCAGCAATATAATTGTAGAAGACAAATACACTCCAATTACTGCACTAAACAGCCCCAAACATATGTTTTGTTGTGAGATCGCTTTATAACAAGCTGTTAGTAAAATATCTTCTTAGGCAATTAATTATTCAGTAAACTATTCTAAACTACTATGAATATCCTGTCAATGAGTGTTGCCCAAATATCATTATTTAAGATATCATCTTGCTCGAATGAATTTATATTTATATATTAGCAGAATCCTATATCGAATTGCTAGAGTTGAATCAATTATAACTTAAAACTACCAAGATGAAAAAATTGAGTATGATATTTGCCGTTATATGCATAGCGATTTCTCCAATAATACATTTACAAGCACAAGTAGTTAATGAGGGTGACATTGTTGACTCTTGGATTAATGAAAAGGGGGATGAATTTAAAATTACTGTTATTAAAGACAAATTCTTTGGAGAGGTTGTTAAACTAAAGGTACCTAATTACCCCGACGGTAAACCTAAACTGGATACAATTAATCCAAACCCAGCACTTGATTCAATCCCAATCAAAGGCAAAGTATTTTTGAAATGGTGCAAATTTGACACACGTGATTTTACTTGGAAGGGTGGTATTATATATGATTACAATGATGGTAAATATAGCGATGTTGTTATGGAGTTCCGTGATGCAGAGCAAGATACCCTTGACATAAAAGTTTACAACGTTGGGGCAGATAAAACTACTTATTGGACAAAGAAAGAATAGAAAATTTTGTAATTCCACATTCTGTTTTCAAAAATATTGTTTTACAGAGCATTTTTTGGTAAACTTTCGTTAACATCTAAATGCAAGCTAATTATCTTATTGCCGATGGTGTCTTCCTTGGTTTTAAGTAGTGAGTAGAAATATCCTGAGCAAATTTTTGGTTTTATCTCAACTGGTATTTGCATAGCAATACTCATTAAACTAAGCACCAATAAATTTTCACAGCTGTTTTCTTTTTTTTGCATAACAGGTTACTCATATTTTATTGGTCTCAAAATTAGTTAAAACTATGCACTTTAGTGCATCTCGCTTTAGCTTCTAAAAATTATATCTTTGTAGGATGTCCGACTATCAAAGATCAAATGGTCATACTGTGTCAAGTTTAACCGCTCATATTGTA
>JAERTF010000208.1 GCA_016845105.1 Bacteroidota bacterium
TTCCTTATTCCCAGAAATACAGGGGGCTTACTTTTGAAATAAGAAAATATTGATACTATGTTTCAATTAGTTAAATTTGAAAACAAATCAAATACCGGTTTTACCGGACAACAATGATTTTATTATAATAATGTAACCAAAGATGTAATTCAACTTTCAAGTTCCGATTCATCCGATTTAAATGTATTTACTACATTATATGCAATTCCATGGGATATTGAAGAGTTTAAAGATCATTCATCTTTTACACATTCCAACACAACCAATCCATCACGTATTACTGTAAAGGTAAGTGGTATTTATGAAGTTAACTATATGTTTAGCCTTACAAATAAAACCGTTAAGCGCAAAACAATAAGAGCACAATTTTTAAAAAATGGAACAAGTGTCATCCCCTATATTAATTCATATTCATTTTCATATAATATAGCTGATGATAAGGTGTCGCATATAAGTTCTTCATTTTTAATCGAACTTAATTCAAACGATTATATCGAATTAGTAACCACTGGCCAAACCAATACAGGTCCGGCCACATTAATACCAAACGAAAATGTTCTTTTTATGCGATTAATGCGAGAATTATAAAATTATGCGGAAAGTAAAACTAGACATATTAAGATACTTAATAATAAAAGTGATATTTAGCATAATATTATTGGGTTTTAGTAATATATATGGCCAAATAGGTATCCAAACAAATAATCCCGATGGCTCGGCTATACTAGATATTGTTTCTTCAGATAAAGGGCTGCTAATACCACGAGTAACTCTGTCAAATGACTTATCAAGTCCCTCCCCTGTTAGTTCACCTGCAACAGGTTTGCTAGTTTATAATATCGGCACTAATCAGCAAAGTGGTTTTTACTATTGGAGTGGTAACCAATGGCTAATGCTAACACCCGACGATGGCTCAGCAGTTGAAGGGCCTGGTTCTTCAACAGATAATGCCATAGCACGATTTGACGGTACTTCTGGTAAAATAATCCAAAATTCATCTGTTATTCTTGATGATGGTGGTAATATAACAGGTGTAAATAATATTACAACCAATGGTTTTACAATGCCAGTGAATGCTGCACTAGATAAAGTTTTGATGTCTGATGCAACAGGAAACGGTTCTTGGCAGGATGCTTTACCATTGGATATTGAAGAGGACGATGTTGCGGTAGCATCAGGAATAAATACAATAAACTTTCAGGGTGCAGTTGATGTGGTTGATAATGGAAACAATAAGTCAACTGTTACGGTTAACGAAAGCTCATCTGTTGAGAATGTTATCCAACTTTCATCAACATCGGGGCAAAATGTAAATCTTCTTACTTCAATCATTGAAATTCCATGGGATGTTACACTTTTTAAGGACGATACAGCATTTAGTCATTCTACAACATCTAACCCCTCGCGAATAAGTGTACTACATAATGGAATTTATGAGATAAATTACATGTTTAGCATTGTTAATGATGATAATCAACGAAAAACTCTCCGATCCAGATTACGTAAAAATGGAACCACATACATTGATGGAAGCTCCTCTTATTCTTTTACTTATAGTAAATTTGATGACAAATCAACACATGTAAGCAGCTCATTTTTAGTTGAGTTAACAAATACTGATTATATCGAAGTAATGGTAAATGGCCAAACCAATTCAGGCATGGTTTATATGATCCCAAATGAGAGTCTAATTTTTATAAGAATTATGAGGTCATGGTAACATGAAAAAGTACTCAACATATTTAATACTAATGATAATAAGTGTAAAATTGTTATCACAATTGGTAATTAATCCAGGCAGTTCCATAACAGTAACCAATGGAACCAGCTTATATGTTGGCACAAACCTATATATAAATTCTGATGCTACTGGTACCGGACATCTTGCCGATCAAAATCAACCCGGAAATATCAATATTACGGGTAATATCAGTATTAATCAATACCTCAGTGCTAATGGATGGCACAATGCATCATCACCCATAAATAATGCTACAAGTAATGTTTTTAGTACTACTGACCTTATTTTCTATTATGATGAAACTATTATACTTAACGATTGGAATTTTGGCTGGGTATGGTATAGTGGTCCATTGGAGGTTGCACGTGGATATGATGTTTATTCTGATGTCTCTACAACAACTAATTATCAATCATCATCGAGTACAAACCTAAACACAGGCAGCTTTACAACATCTATTACTAGAACTGATGTTCCGGATGGTGAATTAGAAAACCGAAAAGGATGGAACTTGTTGGGTAACCCTTACCCTTCGCCTACTGATTGGTTATCAACAAATGGGTGGTCAAAATCCAATATAAATGATGCAAAATATATATGGGACCCTACAAATAACAATTATACTATATTTATTGGAGGCTCTACCCCAACGGGTGTTAATGGAGGAACCCAATATATACCAGCCAATCAAGGTTTCTGGGTACAAGCAATCCAAAATGGTGATTTTGAAATTAATAACAACTCAAGAGTTGGTGTGACTCAAAACACACCCGGATATTATAAAAATCAGGAAACCCATTCAGAAATAAGAATTATTGCTTCGGCCAATAACTACACTGATGAAGCTATTATTCGAGATATAGATGAATCAAGAGCGGGTTTTGATAAAAATATAGATGCCTCAAAACTAATTAGCTTTCATGATAGTGTTCCTCAAATTTACACAATATCAAACAATAATAAATTGTCAATAAACAGTATCCCCATTTTTGAATGTGATTTAACAATTGGACTAAATTTTAAATGCAATACAATTGGATATTATGAAATATCATTAGGTCAAAAATCAATTATTTCTGATACTTTGAGGATATTTCTTATTGATAAATATTTAGAAACCTATGCAGAGCTTTCTGCAGGAGTAAAATATAATTTCCATCATAATATCCACTCACCGGAAAGTAGATTTAGCTTGGTATTTAATCCCAAATCAATAGATCTTAGTAGTAAATTAGGGCTATCTCCATTTATTGTGGGAGCTAATAATAGCACCTTAACAATTATAAGAAATAGCTCAGAATTTGGTGATGGGATCATAAATGTTTATTCAATAACGGGTAACATTATAGGGTCATATAAACTTTATAATACCACTAAGTCATCCTATGAAATTAATACTAGTAGTGGCCTCTATATAGCAAGTATAATATTGAACAACAAACACTTCAATTATAAATTTTTCATTATAAATCAGTAATTTACAAAAAACTATACTATATTAGTAAGAAATTAATAAAAACAGAAAAATGAAAACAATTACCACTCTACAGTTTAGTTTTGCTCTGTTAATGTTATCGTTGCTACCATTAACATCAATCTCACAAGAATTAGAAGTTTCACCTGGAACATTAATGTTTAAAACTAATTCAGGGTCATCTCAAACCCAACAAATCTTTATCAGAAACAAAGCCACAACCGAACAATCATTTATTTTCAATTTGGCTGATTGGCTTACAGATGAGAATGGAGATACGAAATATTTTCAACCCGGAACAACCCGTAGGTCATGTGCCGACTGGATTACAGTTTCACCTTCACTCGTTACACTTCAACCAAACGAATCGGTCAGGGTAAATGTTACAATGTTAGTACCAAATGATGACCAATCCACAAAATGGGCAGTGTTGTTTGTTGAATCAGCTGTTGAAAAAACTGGGGCTGAAGCAATCGACAAAGATGTTCAAATGGGACTACAGGTTGCCGTACGAATTGCAGTGCCAATATATCAATCACCGGAAAGCAATACCTTATATAAGGGTAATATCGAGGGGTTAAAAGAAACTATTGATAGTATTGGAAACCGAACATATCAAACACAGGTGATAAACGTTGGGGATAAAATTTTAAATTGCAAAGTATACTTCACGATTTCAAATATGGAAACTGCTGAAGAAACAACTTCTGCTGCCAATGAATTTTCATTATTGCCCGAATCAAATAAATATATTGAATATACCACACCACAGCCTCTAATGCCTGGTAAATATTCGGTTGCAGCAATTCTTGATTATGGATTCAACGAAGAGCTTAGCGGCATTCAACTCGATATCGATGTAAAATGAGGTTATTAGTATTTATATTATCTTTTATTATATTGTTGTCGAATAACATCTCGGGTCAGAAAGAAATATCTACAGATACGATTTTTCATTCTAATTCAAAAAATATAAAATCGATATTGAGTTACTATTTAATTGATGGGGATACAAACTATCATGACAAAGCCTACTTTTATTATTTCACAGGCAAATTAAAGCAAGAAGGTAGTTATAGTGATAATTTTATGGATGGTACCTGGACCACTTACTACCCAGGAGGAAAATTAAAAAGAAAGGCCGTTTACAAAATGGGACAGAAGGAAGGGAAGGTTATTAATTATTATATTAATGGCAACCCTAGCCTTGTTTTAAATTACAAAAAGGATATACTAAATGGAATAACAACTCTATATTATGACAATCGTCAGATTAAGGAAACACGATATTATAGTAATAACAAACTAAATGGATTAACAAAAGGATATAGTTATTTAGGTAACCTCAGTTATAGAATAAATTTTGTAGACAGCATTCAATCAGGACTATACGAAAAATATTACCCATCTGGAAATTTAAAGGAAAAAGGAACCATATTCGACAAGCAGTTTTATGGTAATTATACTTCATATTATGAAAACGGAACGGTAGAGAAAGAATTTTCATACAAGGGTTTTTCAATTAATGGT
This sequence comes from Bacteroidota bacterium, assembly GCA_016845105.1. Lineage (GTDB taxonomy): Bacteria > Bacteroidota > Bacteroidia > Bacteroidales > F082. The sequence continues at coordinate 4,746 of JAERTF010000208.1, forward strand.
CCTTTTAGGAGTTATCATCAAAATGGTATTGTAATGATTGACTGCAACTACGATAATGGCAAAATAGAAGGATTGTGGACAGAATATCATGACAATGGGGGTGTTTACGAAAGAGGCTTTTATGCTAAAGGTTTACGCCAGGGTGAATGGAAATCTTACTATCCTGATTCAACCATATATATGAAAGGTCACTATAATAATGGTTTACCTGTTGGAAACTGGCTGGTATACCATAAGAATGGCAACAAAAAACAAACTGGTAACTTCAAAGATGGTATACCAATTGGATTATGGAATTACTATTTTGAAAATGGCGTTATTAAAATAAAAGGCACATACAGTAATAATAAGAATACGGGTCATTGGGTACATTACTATCAAAGTGGAAAAATAAAGCTTGACTTGTATTATAAAGATGGGATGCTTGATGGAACTCTTACTGCCTATGATACAGTATGCAATATAATTGAACAGGCTGAGTACAGTAACAACAAACTAATTAAGCAAATTAAAAAACTTTCGGATGAGTAATAAAACAATAGTATATGTATGTTTTATGCTATTTTCAATTGAGTATATTAATGCTCAGGATATACCACCACCAAACCCATCAATGATTATTAATATTGTTTCTGGGCAGAGTGTTTCCTTTAATTTTGATGAAATTGCTGAATATAAAAATGGAATAATGAATTCAGGGCAATCAACATTCATAAGAGTTGGTGCGATTATGGATTGGAAGTTACAGTTTTCGGCCGATCAAACTATGTTTTACGGTAGTGATAATCCATCTAACCAGATGGAATTAAATAATGTAGGAGTCGTTATTATCTCTACTGGAACAAATTTAGACAATGGGTCGAATATTATTAACTATGCACAGTCGGCCCCAATTGCATTAGAAAGCAGTGATATTACAATACTCACCAAAGGTACAGCTTCAAATAAAGGGTATGGCATTAGAAATGCATTCACACTAAATTGGGAAATGGGTACACAAAGAGGCAACATGAATAATCAGAGCATATTAGAACAGTTTATCAACGAAGATACTTATACAATTAATATTATTCTAACACTTACCCCCTACTAAATTTTATAATGAAGAAAATACTTGTAATAGATGATGTTAATAGTAATATAATACTAATAAAATCAATATTACTAAAACACTTTGTCGGTTTTGAAATACTTACAGCACATTCAGGAATAGAAGGTTTAGAAATTGCCGATAAGGAACTTCCATGCACGATTCTTCTGGACATATATATGCCAGAAATGAATGGTTTTGAGGTTTGCAAACACCTTAAAAATAATCCATTAACAAGAGGTATTCCCATACTAATGATTTCGGCATTTGGCAATGATTCAAAAGTACGAGTAAAAGGATTAAATACGGGTGCAGATGCCTTTATTTCTAAACCATTTCATATGGAAGAATTAGTTGCTCTGGTGAATGTTATGCTCAGAATTAAAAGTGCAGAAGATAGGCTACGTGAGCAAAATAATGACTTAGAAGAAAATATTAAAAAGCTAAAAAGAGCTGAAAAAGTTCAGAAAAAGAATCTTCTCAAAATAAATAAATATCAAAACAAACTAAAACAACTAAACCATGATTTACTCCTAACAGAAGAAAAAGAGAAAAAAGCAATTGCAAGTTATCTTCATGATGGTATAGGCCAAACTTTATCAATAGCACACATCCGTCTAACTTCAATATTAAATCTTGAACCAGAATCAAAAATAAAGAACACCATTTTTGAATCAACAAAATTAATTGACAATGCAATAAAAGAGTCTAAGCTTCTAACCTATGATCTTAGTCCTCCAATATTATATGAACTTGGATTAATTCCAGCCCTTAGATGGAAAATAGATACGATCGAACAAAAAGAAAACATTAAAACAGTTTTTAAAAACAAAGTAAATAGCATCGAACTAGAAACTAACAGCCATATTCTAATTTATCGTATTATATGCGAACTATTATTAAATGTTATAAAACATGCAAACGCAAGTTCAATAATTGTTGAAATTACTAAGCGTAAAAGATATTACCGACTAACTGTATCTGATGACGGTATTGGGTTTAACTATAATAAGTTTAGTGGTTTAAACAAACCCATTGGTTATGGGTTATTTAGCATTAATGAAAGAATTGAAGTGATAAATGGTAAATTTTTAATAAAATCGAATGCCAATGGTACAACTGCAAGTATTATTGTTCCTTTTCAAAATAATAAGAAATGAAAATAAAAGTACTAATAACAGATGATCATCAGCTATTTAGAGAAGGTATGATAAACCTCCTTTCCGATGCTTCAAATATTGAGATTGTTGATCATGCAGAAAACGGTAAAGATGCCATTGTAAAATCAAATATTCACTAACCCGATGTGGTTATAATGGATATTAATATGCCAATGATGAATGGGGTTGAAGCTACCCATGAATTAAAACAAAAAATGCCAGATATTAAAGTTATTGCCCTTTCCATGCATTCTGACAAACATTATGTAAAAAGCATGCTTGAGGCCGGGGCCGATGGATATTTATTTAAGAACTGCACATATTCAGAACTAATAAACGCAATAGAATCTGTCTACCAGGGCCGTAAATATTTAAGTGACGAAATCACAGATATACTGATTGACCACTATTTAGACAACGAAAAAAATAAACATGAAATAGTATCCGAGCTTACCGATCGGGAATTGGAAGTTCTTAAACTTTATGCGCAAGGAAAAACAACGCGTGATATCTCAAAAGAGCTATTTATTAGCATAAAAACTGTTGGCACGCATAAACAACATATAATGGAAAAACTAAATATCAAGTCCATTGTTGATATGATAAAATATGCCTTAAAAATTGGATTAATCTCTCTTGATTAGGTATTTATTACCCATCATAATTGAATATTGCTGATATCAAAATCAGAGTTTTGCACCCCCAAAATAAGCATTTTGCCTATTTACAAAATTTGAATTCGCTATATCTTTACGCATAGAATACAAACAAGCAAATTGAATTATTTTTAAAAACTAGAGCTATGAAAAACTGTACTATTATTTTGAGCCTATTGCTCGTAATGCCATTTGTGCAAATTAAGGCACAAGCTACTGATACTGATGTTGTAAACTTTACTGCAGTGTTATCTTCAGTATTAAACTTAAACGTAACAGCTGGTCAAAACCAAACTGCTACTTTCGACACACCTGATAAGTATAATTTGGGTATTGATGCTGTTGGATCCTCAACTGTAACTATGGAATCAACATCTAATTGGACTTTGGAAATTAATGCTGCTGACTTCTCAGATGGAGCATCTGCAATAATACCGATAAACAATCTAGGTGTATGGTGTGAAGCAACTGGTACACACACAATTGGAGCTGAGGCTACGTGCGCTTATACATCACTTGCTACGTCGATGGGCATCACCAACACTGATCAAATGTTAATAGATAATGGAACAGGCAACAGCGGTGATGCAAGTGATAATATATTTAATTTAAACTGGACAATGGGCACAATGAATGGTTCAATGAACACAACAAGCATCTTTGATCAACTATCTGATGGAACTATTGCAAATCTTGGCACATTTACAACAACTGTGAATTTAACTTTAACAGCCTTACCATAACTCGGTTTTCAATCGTTACAAGGTTTAGGGAACGGAGAATTTCGTTCCCTTTTTTAGTCATTATTAATAATCTTTTTTTTGAATGAGCATGTTTTTAAAATACTTTATGATATTTCCTTTGCTTTTAAGTATAATTAATGGTAAAGCACAAAAAATTGATTTGGAAACAATTGTAGAAGCAAAACTTGAGTCAGTAATGATACTTAACATCGACAATACTTCAAAAATTGAGTTTGGTATAAAAGAAATAAATGACAATATTTACCAAATTACAAAACAGCCCGAGGATGTTAACTTTACGATAGAAGCCACCGGAAACTGGAACCTAAGTATATCTTCAACAGAACCATACTTTTATGGTATTATGGATAGCTCACAAAAAATACCAATTGATTTTATTGGCTATACAATTGAAAACATTGGAGATAACTGGGACAACGGACTATTTTCAAACATTGCGAATAAATCAAAAGACACTATACTGCCATTACAATTTGAAGAAAAGTTAGTTCTAATTAATGGTAGAAGAAACAATATTGGTAATGCAGATAATAATGCATTTATTATCAGATGGAAATTCATTTTTGAGAGTGAGCTTACAAAAATGAAAGAGTTTACTAAATTCAATATAAAAGATGACTATTATTCAGCAGGGTTTTATGTGACATTAACAGAAAGTTCAATTCCTTATAAGTAGAAAAAGCTGGAATGCTCCCCTGATTCGGTTATTAGTAAGAATACCATAACCACTGATTACATATTTTGTGAGAAACTGCCAACACATATACAATAAGTATTTATTATTCTCATTGTCAATGCTATGTTTTATAATAATATCTAAAGCACAAAACCCAAATATATTATCTATATCAATTCACTAGTGTCCGGTAAAACTATTTTAAAACAGGTCAGACATATTTCAGTCTGACCCGTAATGTCTACTTTTGAGTTACCACACAAAAAAGACAGACATGGGTAAAACTACAAATTTTAACGGACAGCCAATATTTAATC
>JAERTF010000209.1 GCA_016845105.1 Bacteroidota bacterium
GATTAAATATTGGCTGTCCGTTAAAATTTGTAGTTTTACCCATGTCTGTCTTTTTTGTGTGGTAACTCAAAAGTAGACATTACGGGTCAGACTGAAATATGTCTGACCTGTTTTAAAATAGTTTTACCGGACACTAGTGAAAAAAAACACATTTTTATAATCATTCCCATATGATATTTCATAAGTTTGCTATTCATTTTGAAATAATACTAATCTTTAGATTATGCATAAAATAGGTATTAGGTACGAAGATAAATATGTTATGGAACGTCGTGTTGCACTTGTTCCTGATCATATTAAAGCACTTGTTGGTAAAGGGATTGAATTTGAGGTTGTTAAGTCTCCAAAAAGGATATTTAAAGATAAAGAATTTGAAGATGCTGGTGCTAAGATAGTTGATGAGGTAACAGACTCATCGGTTGTGCTGGGCGTAAAAGAAATGCCAATTGATTTCTTCAAGAACGAACATACATATATCTTTTTTAGTCATATAATCAAAGGTCAGCCCTATAATATGCCTTTGTTGAAGAAAATGATTGAGAAAAAAGTTAACCTAATAGAGTATGAGAGAATAGTTAATGATAAGAATCAGCGTTTAATATTTTTTGGTCGTTTCGCCGGATTGGCAGGAATGATTAATTCACTTTGGTCAGCTGGTCAAAGATGGCTTAGTATGGGTATTGAAACGCCTTTTCTTAAAATTAATCAAACACATACCTATGATTCTTTAGATGATGCTAAAAATGCAGTTATTTCCGTTGCTGATGAAATTAAATCGAATGGTTTACCCAACGGATTAACTCCAATTGTTACGGGGTTTACAGGCTATGGAAATGTGTCGAAAGGAGCCCAGGAGATTTATGACTTATTCCCTGTTGCTGAAATATCACCAAAGGAATTAGTAGATGGAGTTGCTGATAGAAATGAGAAGAATTCAATATTCTACAAGGTGGTTTTTAAGGAAAGTGATCTTAGTGAATATATATCTGGTAATAAGGATTTTGATTTACAAGAATATTATAACCATCCGGAGCTTTTTAAAAGTAAATTTCAGCAATATATACCGCATCTTACAATTCTCATGAACTGTATGTATTGGGATGATAAATATCCAATTATAGTTACAAAAAAATACCTTAAAGAGCTTTATTCTCAAGGAAATCCAAAACTAATTGTAATAGGTGATGTTACCTGTGACCCCGATGGATCAATAGAGTGTACACATAAAGGAACTGAGATTGAAGATCCTGTTTTTGTTTACAATCCTGAAACAGAAATACCTACAATGGGTTTTGATGGTCATGGAATACTCGTGATGGCCGTTGATATATTACCAAGTGAATTACCAAGGGAAGCTTCACAAACTTTCTCTGATGCGCTTGTTGGGTTTATTCCGGAAATAGCTATGGCAAATTTTGACTTGTCATATGATGAGTTAAAACTTCCTTACCCAATAAAGAGGGCATTAATACTACATAAAGGAGAATTAACTCCTGAATACCAATATTTAAAAGAATACATTTAAATACCAATTATAAATCATAAATAAGAAAAAAAAGTTTTTTGAATGAAAAAGATATTAATACTTGGAGCTGGTCTTTCAACAAATATTCTGATTGATTATTTATTGAAGAATGCTGTAGAATATGATTGGCATATTACACTGGCTGATATAAATGAGGAAGTGGCCAAGCAAAAAGTAAATGGCCACGAACGTGGAACTGCAATTGCTTTTGATAGCGAAGATGAACTGAAGTTAACATCTAATGTATCTGAAAATGATGTTGTTATTTCAATGCTACCTGCGTTTATGCATAGAAAAATTGCTGAGAAATGCATTGAATACAAAAAGCCAATGCTTACGGCCTCCTATGCTTCTGATGAAATAAAAGAGCTTAATGAAAAAGCTAAACAAGCTGGTATACCAATATATATGGAATTGGGTCTTGATCCTGGTATTGACCATATGTCGGCAATGAAGGTTATTAACAGAGTTAAGGAAGCTGGCGATGAGCTAACCTCATTTTACTCTTTTACAGGCGGACTTGTTGCTCCTGAATATGATAACAATCCTTGGAACTATAAATTTACATGGAATCCTCGTAATGTTGTTATGGCAGGGAATGGAGTAAGTCAATTTATCAGAAATGGTCGCTATAAGTATATTCCTTACCATCGACTTTTCGACAGGGTACTAACCAGAAAAATTCTTCAATATGGAGATTTTGAAGTATATGCGAATCGCGACTCGCTTAAATACAGAGGTATTTATGACTTGAAAGATATTCCATCGATGTATAGAGGAACAATTCGTCGTCCCGGGTTTGCGAAAGCGTGGAATGTATTTGTTCGATTGGGAATGACAGAGGATAATTATACTTTGGAGAATTCAGAAAACATGACATATAGGCAGTTTTTGAATGCATTTCTAAGATATGAACCAGAGGTTCCTGCTGAAATTAAACTTAGAGATTACTGTCCTAATGCATCGGATCCGGTGGTTATGGAAAAACTTAAATGGCTTGGGATATTTGATGAACGTAAGATCGGTTTAAAAAATGCTACTCCTGCTCAAATTCTTCAAAAGTTACTTGAAGAAAAATGGTCAATGGATCCCGATGATAAGGATATGATTGTTATGCAGCATGAGTTTAAGTATAAAACTAATGGTATAGAGAAAATGATTGTATCTGCAATGGCAGTGATTGGGAAAGATCAAACAGAAACGGCCATGGCAATAACAGTTGGGTTACCTTTGGCAATCGCAACTAAATTGTTATTAATTGGTGAAATTGATCATAATGGGATCGTATTACCTACTGAAAAAGAAATGTATGAACCTATATTGGATGAGTTGGAATCATTTGGTATAACTTTTGAAGAGAGTGAGTATCTGGTAGGATAACAGTATCTTCCTAAATGAAATTATATAAACTTGCCGGAGGTTCAATTAACAATGATTCTTCTGGCAAGTTTTTTTTATTTTCAATAATGAAAGTTAATACAAACAACATATGAAATACTTATTATTAATTATACTTATTGGGATAGCCATTTATTATGCCATGAAATGGCAATCATCCTCAAATAAGAATAATTCAAACAACGATTCAGGTAATGATCCATATGGTGGCCAAAATCAAAATAATACCCATTCAAATACCTCAGATACAGGGCCATATGCAAGTCAGGGTGGCGGAAGTACACAATCGGCTGGTACTAATTATGCAAAATGGATAGGCGGAGGTTTGGGATGGGCTTTTGGAGGTCCCATTGGTGGCATACTTGGTTTTATGTTTGGGTCAATGGTAGGTGGTGGTACCGGATTTCAGAGTGGCCAAATAGGTCAAACCCGAGCTGGTGACTTTAATGTTTCACTGTTGATTCTAACAGCTGCTGTTATGAAAGCTGATGGAAAGGTTACTCGTTCTGAATTGGATTACGCTAAAAAGTTTATTGCCAGTAACTTTGGTGCTGAAAGGGCTCCATATTATGTAAAGATTCTTGGTGATTTAATAAAGCAGGACTATAATGTTCAAGATGTTAGTTATCAGATAAAACAGTATATGGATTATTCATCCAGACTTATGTTGATTCAGTTTTTATTTGGAATAGCATTATCTGATGGCAAAACTCATAATCAAGAGATTGATATAATAAGTACCATTTCTTCATTTCTGGGCATAACAAATAATGATTATGCATCCATTAAGGCAATGTTTATCAAAGACACAAATAGTGCCTACAAAATTTTAGAAGTAACTCCGGATGTTTCTAATGATGATCTAAAAAAAGCATATCGGGAGTTGGCAAAAAAATATCATCCCGATAAAGTAAGTCATCTGGGCGATGAAATTAAGAAAGCTGCCGAAGTTAAAATTACAGAGCTAAATGCTGCTTATGAGTCGATTAAGGAAGAACGTGGATTGGTTTAATATACATTTGAAAACCACCTTCTTAGATAGTGATTATTTAATTATTATTAATCATGAAATCTCCATGATGCGCCAAAATAGAATCTTGCATCTCGAGCTGGGTAGTGTGGCGCAAGGAAATAGTCATAATTTCCAAAATAGCTATTGAAGTGAGCCATTTTAAAAAATAACCTTGCCCTTTTAACCATCAGAGTTAGATAAAAGTCGGCATAGGGATAATTTCCAATTTTTACTTCATTCTGAATATAAAACTCTCTTAATGCCGGCATGTAAGCATTGGCATAAAAGTCTGAAAAATACGTAATTTGAAAACCAGTTTGCAAGATAGCTGCTTTCTTAAAAATAGGACTCCTAAAATACATATCAATTGTTCCAGAGAGACTTGGAAACCGGATAATATTTGGCTGACTTGTTGTTTGATAAACAATACGAGTGTTAATCCCAAATTTGTTTAATGGAACTGTGCCTTCGGCGAAAAGCTGTATCATCGTTTCAGCTTTTTCAATTTGTTCTGGCCGAATAGAATCGTTGAAATAAGTATAATTGTTGATTGTGAAAAACTTTGCCCCTGCAGACATCTGCTTGTAATTATAAGAACCTGATATTATTAGGTACTTCTCTTTCTTAAAACTATTTGACCATCTATAATAATTACTTTGATAATTATTGAAATACCAACTTGGTGTTTTATTTACAAAATCCAATCCAAAATTCAAATAGCCAATATTTCTAAACTCAGTTCCAAGGTATTGTTTAAGAGTAACATTTATTGAGTAATCATCTTGATTATAGTCACCAAATACATAATTAGCAGCAGCGTTAAGGTGAAAACTTCGACCAAAATTAAAGGCAACGCCACCAAAGGTACTAAGTTGCGAATATTTAAGTCTAACTGAGTCGTATGGCATTAATTGCTCAATGTAACTATGTGAAGCTCCAAGAAACATATAAAAAATCTTCTCCTTGGGATTTTCATGATATCCGATATTCGACCACTTAAAAGTATTAACAATTTTAAGCTGGGTTAAGGAGTCAAATGTCGACGCACTATCTATGGGAGCAGAGTGATTGGTATAAAATGAGAAGTCACTATTGTCATCAGAATAATACTTTCTATTACGCTGATATCTAAATGAGTAACTTATATTCCCAGGTTTTATTTTTCTCTTTATACTATCATTTTTACTCTCTGGTGCAAGAATATTGAAATATTGTTCGACAAAAAATCCCCCTTCTTTAATTCTATTGTTTGCCAGTTCTAAGTTTATTGGTATTATTCGTCTATCAAGGTTACTATTTCCAATGAAACTGCTATCATCTATTATACCACCGTTTTCTTGAACATCTATTGTATTATGCAGAAAATTGGCAAGCACACCATAACGTTTGTTTTCTGTATAGTACTGAGCGGTAAAGAAATACCTTTGATTATTTACTGCACTTCGATTATACGGTGAGGTATTTGGGGGTGAATTATTTAATGCGAAATCAAGGCCAAAAGTGAATCTTTTAAATAATTCACGAGTAAAAATAACATTAAAATTTTGTTCCTTTTTCGATCCCATTACATAGTTTAGTTCAGTATAGGGAACGTAAAGCTTATAATATTTAACTTCAGTATTTTTGTATAGATACTTGTTAAACACTTCTGATCCAGTAAAATAACTAGTCGATAGGGTAGGGGTATAGACGAAATTATTGGCTGCCAATCCAATATTGCTGAGTGTAGAGTAAAGTCCATTATTCAGGTTGAGGGGATCAAATTTTTGATAATGATAAGTATTTGTATCAATATAACTAAACTTGTGCAACTTCATATTTTCAATATTTCCTTCAAAGTAGGTTACTGATAATGAGTCTACAGGATTGGAAGAAGTATCAATTGTTATTGGGATAATTGAATCCGATTGATTATTAAGTAAAATATTAACCGAATCTATTATAATAAAAGATGAATCAGATATTCTGGAGTTCGAAACTGGTATTGTGTCGGGTTCATTGTTTTGTGCTGTTAAGATTCCTGAAATCATCAGAAATAGTATGATAACAGCATGCTTACGATTAGGTATTTGTTTAATGATTAACACAATTACAAAGATATTATACTATTTCATATTAGTTATATCTTCTAAGAGATAAGATTGCCAAAAACATCAAAAAAAAAGCCTCACATTTCTGTAAGGCTTTTTGTTTGTCTTTGGCGATGACCTACTTTCCCACCTGGTATGGCAGTATCATTGGCGCTGGCAGGCTTAACTTCTCTGTTCGGAATGGGAAGAGGTGGACCTTGCCGCAATAATCACCCAAAGGTCTTTATCGAACTTTGGTGTTCGTATATATTTTATTTGATTTATAATCTTGAGTCTTATTTCCCTGTCATTCGACAGGCAGGTTGACTCTTGATTCTATAAATCAAAGACAATAAAGAAAGAAAGTAAAAATATATTTTGCTAATGTAGAATACCTTACGAGTTAAAAAGTCTACGGGTAATTAGTACTGCTTGGCTATGATGTTACCACCTTTACACCTGCAGCCTATCAACGTCATCGTCTATAACGACCCTTAAAGGAAGCCTCATCTTGAGGTAAGTTTCGTGCTTAGATGCTTTCAGCACTTATCTCATCCAAACATAGCTACCCTGCGATGCTACTGGCGTAACAACAGGTACACTAGCGGTTTGTCCAACTCGGTCCTCTCGTACTAGAGTCAGGTCCTCTCAAGCTTCCAACGCCCACAACAGATAGGGACCGAACTGTCTCGCGACGTTCTGAACCCAGCTCGCGTGCCACTTTAATGGGCGAACAGCCCAACCCTTGGGACCTTCTCCAGCCCCAGGATGTGACGAGCCGACATCGAGGTGCCAAACC
>JAERTF010000210.1 GCA_016845105.1 Bacteroidota bacterium
CAGGAGTATCAATTGATACTACGAAGGATAAAGTACTTCTTTTTGTGAGTATATCAAATAGTGATCAGGTTATTCAACTTGATAAGCTGGTTCAGAGATCAAAATCAAAATTTACTAATCCTGAAATAGTTGTTTTTCCTACTGATAACAGAGAGTTAGTGGATAAATATAACAGTAGCTTAGTTGAGTTTAGTAGCAATGATTTTAATTATTTTGGTTATCCAAAAGCAAAACTACAAGAGTGGTTGGCTGAAAATAGTTTTAATATCTTGATTAGCTTTGCAGAGTCGGAAAATATATACTGCAATAGGTTTATAAACAATGTGAAATGTAATTTTAAAGTTGGCAAATATAACTCACATAATGTTGATCAATTTGATTTCACTCTGGCAAACAATTCGAACAATATGATCGAAGAACTTGATATGTACATACAGTATTTAAGTAAATTAAACATAAATAGATAAATGGAAACGAAACTTACAGGAACCGGAGTTGCAATAGTTACTCCATTTCATTTTTCCGGTGAAATAGATTTTGGTAGCTTGGGTAAATTAGTCAATAATATTGTTGAAAACAATGTTGATTTCATTGTAGGACTAGGAACTACAAGTGAAGCTGTTACTCTTTCACCCAAAGAGAAGAAGGAAGTGATGCAACATGTTGTGGATGTTGTTAATAATCGTATTCCAATCGTAATGGGGATAGGAGGAAACAACACAGCATCGGTTGTTGATGAGATTAGAAATACAGATTTTGAAGGTATTTCAGGGATACTATCTGTTGCACCTTATTATAACAAGCCCAATCAGAGAGGTATTTATGAGCATTTTAAGACGATTTCAGAAAATTGCCCCGTTCCAATTATTATTTATAATGTTCCAAGCAGAACAAGTTCAAACATATGTGCAGAAACTACGATAAAACTTGCAACTGAATTTAGTAATATAGTTGCAGTTAAAGAAGCTTCAGGTAACCTAAATCAGGTAATGGAGATTATACAAGGTAAACCCGAAAACTTTAATGTGCTTTCGGGAGACGATGCGTTAACATTGCCCATGATTGCACTTGGTGCTGAAGGTGTAATATCGGTAGTAGCTAATGCATTTCCCCGAGAGTTTTCACAATTGGTAAACTATTCACGATTAGGTGATTTGGATGATGCAAGGAAGTTACATTATGGTTTAGTTGAAATTATGAATCTGCTTTTTGCCGATGGAAATCCAGCAGGTGTAAAGGCAGCTTTGGAAATACTGGGTATTATGGGAAATAACTTAAGGTTGCCCATGGTACCAATAACGCATGATCTTTATCTAAGGATGGCTAATGCCATAGAAGGATTAAAAAAATAAGGAGCTCCAATAGCAACCACGGATAGCAATGAATTGTCATAATAGCAAGATATACAAACATAAAACAATGAAGAAGATCACAATTTTATTAATATCAATTTTGATGACTGGGTTCGTCTTTAGCCAAGAAAACAGTGTAAACAAAGCAAATGATATATTGAAAAATAGGGGTGAAGTTTACTTCAGTTTTTCCCTATCGGAAAATAATATCAGTAAGCAAGAGTTAAATAGCTTAGCCCGGTTGATTTATATTGACAAGATAACCGATAATAAGGTTATTGCATATGCCAATGATAAAGGATTCAATGAAATTGTAAAGAATAAAATAAAATTTGAATTACTTACTCCTCCTTCTATGCTTCATGAATCAATATTAAATAACTCAACAAAACCACGATCAGTTGTTAGTTTTGATTATTATCCATCATGGTCGGAGTATAATGATATGATGAATCAATTTGTCGTAGATTTCCCTAACTTATGTGAGCTTGTTGTCTTGGGAACAAGTATGAATGGTAAGGAAATATTAGCCATACATATAAATAATAATTTAGGTGTTGATCAAAATGAGCCCGAATTTTTATATACATCAACCATGCATGGTGATGAGGTAGTTGGTTATGTTCTTATGTTAAGATATATTGATTATTTGCTCAATAACTATGGTATAGATCCTGAGATTACAAATATGGTTGATAACATTGATATATGGATAAATCCTTTGGCAAACCCAGACGGTACATATGCTGGTGGAGATAATTCAGTATGGGGTGCAACCCGATCAAACGCTAACAACGTTGACTTAAATCGAAATTTCCCCGATCCAGAAGATGGTCCGCATCCTGATGGAAATCCTTGGCAGACGGAAACAGTTGTGTTTATGGATTTTGCAGAAGACCGTGATTTTACAATGTCAAGTAATATGCATGGTGGAGCAGAAGTTCTTAACTATCCATGGGATACTTGGCAACACTTAACTGCAGATGATGACTGGTGGGTTTATGTATGTCGTGAATACGCTGATATTGCCCAGGCAAATAGCCCATCAGGTTATATGACTGATTTAAACAATGGTATTACAAATGGATATGCCTGGTACACTACTAGTGGATGTCGTCAGGATTATATGAATTATTTTCATAACTGTCGTGAAATGACCTTGGAGTTATCAGAATTAAAAATGCCACCTGAGAGTCAGCTTGATAATTTCTGGAACTATAATTACAAAGCATTTAATGCATATATGAAACAATCAATGCATGGTTTTTCAGGCATCGTAACAAATGCATATAACGGAAACCCACTGCAAGCTGAGGTAGTTATTGAGAATCATGATGCTGATAATTCATGGGTTTATTCTCATGCGCCTGTTGGTGATTATCATCGTCCAATAAAGGCAGGCACTTATGATGTAACATTTTCAGCATTTGGTTGTTATGATCAAACAATTAGTGTTAATATTGTTGATGATGAGAAACTGGTACTGGATGTTCAACTTATACCAATAATGCCCCTTACATCTGAATTTTCCTCCTCTACTACAATAACAAGTACTGAAACAAGTGTAGACTTTTTTGATACATCGTGGGGTATGGATATAATTTCATGGAATTGGACATTTGAGGGTGGTACTCCATCATCTTCAACTGATGAAAATCCAACAGGTATAATATATGAAACAACAGGTGAGTTTGATGTAACCTTAGTAGTTAGTGATTTGAATGGTGATTCTGATACTGAATATATCGAAGACTACATGATAATAAAGGATGCGGTTTTAATGAAAAATGAAGTTGTAACTATTTGTGATGCATTGTATTATGATTCAGGCTCTGAGGTTAATGATTATTCAAATGATGAGGATTATACCATGACATTCTACCCTGAATATGCAAATTATTCTGTAGTACTTGACTTTATCGAGTTTGATATTCAAAATCACCTTTATTGCGATTATGATTATTTGGAAATTTTTGATGGTATAGATATTAATGCTCCAAGTCTAGGAAAATGGTGCAGTACCAATGGCCCCAATAAGGTAATTGCTTCAAACGATGATGGAGCATTAACAGTTTTCTTCCACTCAAATAGTTCAATTACGGCACCAGGATGGAAGGCTTTGGTGAGTTGCGACTCAAATGTAGGTGTAGTTTCTCATGATAAAGAAGTTGTTTTTACGTACCCTAACCCAGTTGGGTCAAAATTATACATTGAAATTGATGGTGATATATCCGAGGTATTTTTATTTGATAATGTTGGCCGAAGAGTTTTTTATTCAGATAATTTTGTAAGTGGTCAATACATTGATCTTATAGACTTTAATCCAGGTATTTATATTGTCTCATGCATCTCCGATGGAGTTAATTTTACGAATAAAGTTGTTGTAGTTCACTAAGGATATGGTATATCAGGGATTTATTACCAAGATATTAATATCTCATTTCGTAGCAATATTCTTATACCTATTAAAACTAATAAGGTAGTTATCAGTATAATTGATGAAACTCCTATGTATCTGTCCTCTTCATCAAAATATGTTGTATCCATCCTACTAACTCTACCAATCATAAAAACTAGCATTACCCCAAGACTAATCCAGGAATATCCCTCCTGAAATAATATATTGGGAAGAAAAAATATCAAATATATAATCGTACCAAGTATAAAAGGTACTATTAATTGGGCAGTAATAAAAAATGGAAAATTCTTGTCGTTGAGCTTATTGAAGTATGAGTTTGCTGAGATGGCAGCCGGTCGAGACATAAAGTATGCAGTTCCAAGCAATCCCAGAAATCCTATTAATGCTACAATCATTTTTGATGTATCGGTTAGGTACATCCAATTGAAAACATGTCCCACACCCTTTTTAAAAATATTACCTATCAATAGTCCACCAAAAAAGAAATTAAATGCATGAAGTGATAACCACATGAAGAATGTTTTTATTCGTGCAGGTTCTTCAACCAACGACCAAAATGCAATTAGTGCTATTAACCCAATAATAAATGTAAGTATGGGTCCTGAGCTAAAAATTAATCTAACGGAATCATGTGTCCAATCGCTAGGTTTTATATAGTAGAAAACTATATTCCAGTCGAACCCAACTTCATATCCATAACTACCCGCCAAAGCAATCTTTACAATATGGTTTACATAAAAAATAAATAAAAACGACAATACATAGGAGGCCGTTGAATTAGATGCAATAATCCAAAAATTAGTTTTGGTTAATTCCGACTCCTGGGGCATGATAACTAATACATTATTGGTAAAACAATATTTATGTTATTCCACTGTTTTCTCAAGAAACTCAGTTGAATATTCGTTGTTTTCAAGTTTCTGTTTTACGATTGCAAATGTTTTAACTGTATATTCCACATCCTCCAAAGTATGCATGGCTGTTGGAATTAACCTAAGCAAAATCATTCCTTTTGGGATAACCGGATAAACTACTATTGAACAAAAAATATCATAGTTTTCGCGAAGGTCATAGGTTATTTGTGTCGCTTCTGCAACTCCTCCATTTAGGATTACTGGTGTTACAGGTGAATTGGTAGCACCAATGTTTAATCCATTTTCGGTTAATCCTTTTTGTAATGCGTTTACAATGGTCCAAAGCTTTTCTTTAAATTCAGGTCGAGTTCTTAATAACTCCAGTCGTTTTAATGCACCAACAACCATCGGCATGGGAAGAGATTTAGCAAAAATCTGTGATCTCATATTATATTTGAGATATTTTATAACTTCTTTTTTTGCAGCTACAAATCCACCAATTCCAGCCATTGATTTTGCAAACGTTCCAAAATAAAGATCAACTTCATCTTGTAGCCCAAAATATTCATCAGTACCAGCTCCAGTTGGTCCCATAGTACCAAAACCATGAGCATCATCAATAAATAATCTGAATTCAAATTTCTTCTTAAGGGCAACTATTTCATCAAGTTTTCCCAAATCTCCTGACATTCCGTAAACCCCCTCTGTAATCACAAGGATACCACCACCAGTTTTGTCAACTATCTTGGTGGCCCTTTCCAGTTCCTTTTCAAGATTTTGTATGTTGTTATGTGGATAGACAAATCTTTTACCAAAATGCAATCGCATACCATCAATTATACAGGCATGAGCTTCTGAATCATATACAATTACATCTTTGCGGTCAACCATCGAATTTATAATGCTTACCATGCCCTGATAACCATAATTAAGTAAATACGAATCCTCTCTGTTTACAAAATCAGCTAGTTCTCTTTCCAGTTGTTCATGGTATTTTGTCTGTCCCGACATCATGCGAGCACCCATGGGGTAAGCCATTCCCCATTCAGCTGCAGCATCAGCATCTGCTTTTCTTACTTCAGGTTGATTTGCAAGACCAAGATAATTGTTCAAACTCCATACAAGTCTTTTTTTACCCTCAAAAATCATGTGGTTAGAAATTTCACCTTCAAGTTTGGGAAACATGTAATATCCTTCTGTTTTTTGGGCATATTTACCCAAAGGTCCAAGATTAACAACGCATTTATTAAAAACATCCATTACTTAACATAGTTTAAATTCAGTGCAAAAGTATGGAATTCATTTTATTGACCAAGCTAAATATGGCAATTTGTAGGGTGTTTTTAATCTTCACAATTCAATCAAATGAATAATGAATGTTAAAGTCTTTATTAAAAGATGTTAAGGAATAATAATGACCCATTAAATTCGTTTTGTACTTCAATAAATTATTATAATTTTGCGCAATGCTTAGAAAAACCATATTTGTATCATTAGTTGCTGGTATAGTGATACTTGCATCATCATGTAATAACTACTCAAAAATTCTAAAGAGTGGAAATAATACGTTGAAGTATGAAACTGGTGTTGATTTGTACGAAAAAGGTGATTTTAATAAGGCTTTACAGTTTTTTGATATCCTAAGGGCAGTAAATCGAGGAACCGATAAAGGTGCTAAGCTTACATATTATTCTGCAAATTGCTATTTTCAGATGAAGGATTATCAAATAGCAAGTTATTACTACAATCAATATGCACAAACTTATCCAAGAGGTGAGTTTGCACAAGAATCGGCTTTTTTAACTGCCTATTGTAATTACCTCGAATCACCAAGAGCTAGCCTTGATCAAACTAATACATATATCGCTTTACGCGAATTGCAGAATTTTATTGATATGTATCCGGGTAGCACTAAAATTGAAGAAGCTCACAGATTAATGGATGATCTACGGGCGAAGCTTGAAGTGAAAAGCTATAATGTTGGTATGCTATATTACAAAATGGGTGATTATCAGGCAGCTATAACATCATTCGAGAATTTGCTAGATGAATATCCTGATACTGATTTTAAAGAAACAATTCTTTTTTCAATAACAAAGGCATATTACACATATGCTGAGAAAAGTATTTTCACGAAAAAAGATGAGAGATACGAGAAAACCATTGAATCATATAATAATCTTCTATACTCCTTTCCGGAGAGTGAATATTTGGAAGAAGTTGAAGAAATAAATACAAAAGCACGCGAAAATTTAAAGAATAAATAATTATACCAAATGGACTATAAGAAAGTAAAAACAGAAACAACAGCAGTTACTCGTCAAAAAGAAAGATTTTATGAAAATACGGGTAATATTTACGAAACTATTGTTGTACTATCAAAAAGAGCCAACCAAATTGGTTACGAGATAAAAAAGGAACTTGATCAAAAAATCGAAGAGTTTGCTCCAGCAAGCGATAATTTGGAAGAAGTTTTTGAGAATAGAGAACAAATCGAGATCGCTCGTTTTTACGAGGGATTACCAAAGCCAACATTATTATCTGTTAATGAATTTCTAAATGGCGATATATATATAAGAAATCCACACAAAGAGGTTGTTGAATAATTAATTGATTATGCTAACAGGAAAGAAAATAATAATTGGGATAACAGCAAGTATTGCTGCATATAAGATTCCATTTGTTATTCGTTTACTAAAGAAAGCAGGTGCTGAGGTTCAGATAATAATGACACCATCGGCCGTAGATTTTGTTACACCATTAACCCTGGCTACTTTAACAGAACGTCCTGTTTTAATTGATTTTTTCGACAAAAAGGATGGTGCTTGGTCGAGTCACATTGAGCTCGGTATTTGGGCCGATTTACTTTTGATAGCTCCTGTATCAGCAAATACATTGGCAAAAATGGCAACTGGAGTTGCTGATAATTTATTATTAACTACTGTATTGTCTGCTCGTTGTCCTGTGCTTTTTGCTCCGGCTATGGATTTGGATATGTATAAACATCCAACCACCAAAGCAAGCGTTGATAGGTTGTTATCTTTTGGCTATAAGCAGATAAAACCAGTTGAAGGTGAGTTGGCCAGTGGTCTTATGGGGTGTGGTAGGATGGAAGAGCCCGAGAATATCCTTCAGGTAATTGAAGGCATATTTACTGAGCAATTATCCTTTACAGGAAAGAAAGTTTTGATAACAGCTGGTCCAACCCATGAGGCAATTGATCCTGTGAGATATATTGGTAATCATAGTTCTGGAAAAATGGGTTATGAAATTGCCAAAGCAATGGTAAATCAAGGGGCAGATGTAGTACTGGTATCAGGGCCAACTTCACTAAATATACCGGATAGTAAGATAGAACTTTTGAAAGTTACTTCGGCATCTGAAATGCATCGAGCATGTATGACTGTTTATCCGGAGGCAGATATCACAATTATGGCAGCAGCTGTTGCAGATTTTTCTCCTGCAAATGTTGTTAGTAACAAACTTAAAAAGGAAAAGGGATTTAAAACAATTGACGTAGTACCCACAATAGATATATTAGCCGATCTTGGTAAAAATAAAAGTGATAAGCAAATTCTAGTGGGTTTTGCTCTTGAAACTGATAATGAGAAGCAAAATGCATTGAAGAAACTAAATAATAAAAACCTGGATATTATCGTTTTAAACTCGATGACTGATAAAGGTGCTGGTTTTGGTTATGATACTAACAAGGTAACTATAATTACAAAAAATGGTGACGAGCTTATTTTTGGATTAAAACCAAAGTATGAAGTTGCTCAAGATATCCTCACAGTTATTAAAAAAGTTTCAAAATAATTTGTAATGATTAGAAAAGCCATAGTAATAGTTTTAATTTATTTTGCAAGTTTAATGCCGGGCTTTTCCCAGGAGTTTTTAGGAAATATTCAAATTCAACATCAAGGAGTAGATGGTATCGATCCTAGTGTTTTCAGTAATATGGAGACATCAATTTTTGAATTTATTAATAATCGAGTATGGTCAAATTATAATTTTAAGATTGAAGAAAGAATAGAGTTTACAATGGTTATTACCATAAATGAAGTGACAGGAAGTGATATTTTTAAGGGTACCATCAATCTTGTTCTACAACGACCAATTTTTGGGTCTGATTATAATTCAGTTGTAACTAATATTGTGGATAATGATGTTCGATTTGAGTTTGTTCCACATCAATCAATGATATACAGCGATGGGACATATACCGATAACCTCACATCCATTCTTGCATACTATGCTTATTTAATGCTTGGACTCGATTTTGATACTTACTCACTGGAAGGAGGAACCCAGTTTTATGAAAAGGCGATGTCTGTTGTTACTTCTGCGCAAAACTCAAATGAAAAAGGATGGCAGGCTTTTGAAGGACCAAAGAACAGGTATCAGCTTATCGAAAATATATTAAATCCATCTTACAATGATATGCGTAAGCTTCTTTATGAATATCACCTTAAGGGATTGGATGTAATGTCGAAAGATGTTATTGGAGGTAGAGCTGTTGTTGGTAATAGTTTGAAATACTTTAAAAATATCTTTAATAAACGATCCAGTTTATACCTGTTACAAGTACTTATTGAAGCTAAACGCCCTGAAATAATAAATATCTTTACCGAGGCCTCACCTGCCGAAAAAACAGAAATGATCAATATAATGAAAGAGGTTGATCCGCCAAATGGTACACGTTACGAAGCTGTGAATAAGTAATACCAGAAGTTTTCTTTGTTTTATTATAGTGTTTGTTTGTGTTTCAGATTTTGGAAAACATGATCATGTAATCTAAATGAACTATATGTTCCATGTTATCTAAGAATTAATGCCATTATTTCAAAACAATGGCTTTATGTAATTGTTTGCTAATTAGTATTATTGGGAATTACTTCTTTACCAAACAGCGATATATGAGATTAGGCTATATATTCTGTCATTTTAATTGTTGCTATGTAGTGAATCATCTTTATTGTATATAACAAAAAAGCCCTGCAACCAAATAAATGATTGCAAGGGCTTTTACAGAACAACCAGAAAGGTTACCTTAGTTTAACAAATTTTCTTATGTTGCTTATATTATCTTCAGCAGTTATTTTTACAAAGTAGTAACCTTGTGCAATTGATAAGTTGGGTATTTCCAACCTATGCTTACCACTACTTACTGAATGATTGTTTGAATAAATAACTTGCCCATATTGATTGAGAATCTCAATTCTTACATTGGAGGACTCTATAACACTAATATTAATTGCTGAATTATCTGTTACTGGATTAGGGTAAATATCTTCTACAGTCTGAATATATTTAGATTGGATATCTCCAACTCCCAAAATAGCCTGGCCATTATTAACAACTATACTAACTGATGAACTAGGTGACTCATCACTTATTGTAACATCAAAAGGTATGGTTTCGATTCCAACTAACTCAGTGTATACAGTATAAGTGCCATTTGCCAAGCCATTAAAACTAAATATACCTGCGTCATCTGTTCTAAGATATGCTACAGGATTACCAAGGTGATCCAATAGTATTATCTCAACATTACTCATAACTTCCCTGAATCCCTGATTATTGACTACACCAGTAATTACACCATTACCTGTTGATGAAGAGAACACAGGAGCCATGTATATATCACTCGACCACCCAGTTGGGAAAGGAAAAATAGGCATTGCCATTTCCCAATTTGTAGCATCTAAATGATAGGTAGGAAGGTATGTGCCATAATATGCAGAAGAAGTTGTTAACTCAGCTTGTACGAAATAAACACAGTTTTCCATTCCAACTCCTTCAAATTGATAATATCCATTGTAGGTTGTTTGAGTCGTTGCAAGGTTTATCAATCCATTTCCCATTGTGTCAAATGTCATAAGGTAAACATCTGCATAGTCAGCAGCAACGCTATCCTGTAAGTGAACGTATCCACTTACGCCAAATGTTATTGAGTCTCCAACCCATATCATTTCAATATATTCGGAATAGCAACCACTGGAATCTGATGCGGATAATAGAACCTCGTATATGCCATCTTGAGCAAATGTATGTGTTATATATGCTCCTGAACCAGTTGTACCATCACCAAAATTCCACATATAATCTACATTATCACTTCCACCATCAAGATATGCTGTGAAATCTACAGTTAGATTGTTTGTCTGATAATCGTACCAAGCAAAACAACCCATTGTAGTATCATTAAAAACATATATTTCTTCGCAATAATCACTTTGACAAGAATCCATGGAATTGGAAATCGACAAGCAAACATTGTATATTCCCTCTTCTTCAAAATAATGAATTGGATTTTGCTCTGTTGATGTTGTACCATCACCAAAATTCCATAACCAACTATCTGGATTTCCAAAGGAAGCATCAATGAAACTAATATTCTGACTATTCCATGTTCCTCCTGTATTATTTGTATCTCCCATTGGATAATACCAGAAGTATGCCTCACATTCATTATTCCACTCATCCACAAATACAATGTCACAATAGGTGCTTACACAAGTGCCTGTAGAATCTGTTATTGTAAGACAAACTTGATACTCTCCTTCTGTTTGATATGTATGTGTTGGATTTTGTTCGGAGGATATATTGTTATCACCAAAATCCCAATCCCATGTTTCAGGATTTCCACTTGTGCCATTTGGATTTCCTCCAACAAAACTGATGTCAATAAAATTAACAGTTAAATGGTTAACGGAATCTGGGTAGTAATAATACATAGCCTGACAATCCTGTGGCCAAATAGAATCCCCAACGTAAACAATATCTTCATATAAACTAAAACAATTGCTGTCACCCTCTATTTGTAGGGTAACTAAGTATTCACCAGGTGCTGAATATGTGTGTTCTGGATTTTGATCATAAGATGCTGTACCATCCCCAAAACTCCATGTCCAATTATTTGGGTTTCCATATGATTCATCGACAAACTGAATGGTATTCTGTAAATTTCCAGGATAATAGTAATACATTGCCTCACATCCACCTCCAGGTAGAGTATCGTTCATAACAAAAACGATCATCTCAATTATACTTGTGCACCCCGAACCAGATATGGTAAGACTGGTATTATATGTACCCATTACAGAATAAGAGTGAAGTGGATTTTGCTCAGTTGATGTTGTACCATCACCAAATTCCCATAACCAACTACTTGGGTTGCCGGTTGATTCATCAATAAATTGTATATCCAATGAGTCACCCACCGGGAAATAACTATACATAGCCTGACAACCTGATGAAGTATCGTTACATATTTGAAAATCAAATACTAATTGAGTGGCGTTTTGAGAGAAACTTCCCATCTGAGACATTAATGTACCACAGCCATATGTAGATACATCAACCACACCTTGTTCATTATTTGGAACCTGCATAATATCCATATATGCACCACTATCATCTGTTAAGACTGTATTAAAATGAAAATAGCCACTTCCGGTTATGCTATCGGTTGCAATATGAACTTCATGTCCTATTACTGGATTCCCAGTTGTCAAATCAGTGACAGTCCCAGAAATCGTAACATCATAGGTCTGAGAAATTGACAACAGACCAAATGAAATAAGAACTAAACTTAAAAATAATTTTTTCATAATTCCATGAATTTTAGTTTACATTAATTTAATTTCCTAACCGGGTGTGTTCTAATAACAAGACAGTGTAAAAACAAAAGGTTGCCTGAAAATATTAATGAATAACAAATATCTTAAATGCTTTTTGGTAGTTTGATTCTAAGCTACTAATATTTAGTATGTAACTACCCTGTTGAAACAACGATAAATCTATTGTAATTTGTTGCTTACCGCTGTATAGGCCAACTTTGTTCTGGTAAACCTGTTCTCCGAAAAGATTCAAAACTTCCATATCAACAGATGTATTAACCTTTGAATTTATGGTAAAGCTTATATTCTTGCTCGTGGGATTAGGTTGTGGTAAAGATGTTTGAATTAATACATCTTCTGTATTTTCGTGAATATCTAATATGTGAGTACAGTAAACAATAAAATCCAAATCAATAATACTTGTTTGACCATCGGTAAAACTCACCGATGTAACAGTTGAATATCTTCCTGGGTATTCGGCTTTTAATGTGTAGTTAGTTAAAGCTAATTCACTGAACTCAAAAAAACCAATTTCATCTGTATAAGTATATGCTATTTGATTATTTTGCTGATCAAACAACTGTACTAGTATATGTTCTATTTCAATATTATTGTATGTTCCACATGAGATATCACCTGATACTTTACCTGATATACTACCTATTCCCAATGGTTTTGGAGCCAACTCCGACAATGAAACATTAATGGCAAATTGTTGATTATTAGATAAAGTGAAAACACTTGCATTTTTCCATGATTTTGAATTTAAATGATATGCCGGAGCGAATTCATTATAATTCAACGAGCTTTCTTTCAATTCAGTCATTATTATGTAATCGCCAATCGGTTTGTTAGCAAACCAATAATACCCGTATTGCCAAAACTCCCGTTGATCCATATATTCCCAACTATTGTTGATTTTTCGATATAAGTACGCGATACCAATATTCTCAATATCAGAAGAGTCGATATTAATTGGGTAATCATTTATAAATGCTTGTCCTCCAAAGTTGTAATACTCTGTAGTTGAAACTATGTAACAGTTAGTAGATGAGCACATAGTGCCGCCACTATAACCTGTAATTGTGAGACAAACATCATAGCTTCCACCTACATTGTAAACATGAATTGGGTTTTGTTGGTATGATATAGTACCATCCCCAAAATCCCAGTACCATGATTCTATGTCGCCTTCAGATTGATCAGTAAACAAATATGTGTGTGGAGTATTATTGAGCGTATCCAACTCATAGCTGAATTCGGCATTACATTGGGTGGTATCATTTCCAACATAAATATATTCTCCATAAGTATTGAAACAGGAGTCAATGGTAACTATGGTGAGAGAAGTGTAATATATACCTTGTTCAGAATATGTATGTATTGGATTTTGTTCATAAGAAAATGTATTATCACCAAAATCCCACGACCAACTAGAAATAATTCCAATTGAAGCATCGTAAAATTCGATTGTATTAGTATTTGGAATATTATAGTGAAAGTAATTAGCTTGACAATCACCTATTGTATCGTTGGAAACCCATACAACACTTTCAAATTCACTATAACAACTATCACCTTCAATTGTGAGTGTAACAATAAAATCTCCTTCGGTTTGATAATAATGTAATGGACTTTGTTCGAAAGATGATGTACCATCCCCAAAATTCCAATGCCAAGTTGTTGGCCAACCATATGATAAGTCATAAAACTGTATAGCCATTGGTTCCATGTCTGGATAATAATCATAGTAAGCTTGACAACTATTCCCGGATGGGTCAGTACAAATTTCCAAATTCAGTTCTACATTGGTAATATTTTGCGAAAAAGAACCAAAAGTATCAAACCAAATACCGCATCCAACAGTTCCAACAATAATTGAGCCTGAAACAGTATCGGGTAATTGAATAGTATCCCTGTATATTCCATTAACATCAGTGGTAACAATATTATTGTAGAAAAAACCTCCACTACTGGCGGAATCTATGGAGATGAATACCTCATGATTAATAACATTACTGCCATTATCAACATCCGTTACTTTTCCGGTCACAGATATTTCATAAGCAAATGTGCTATAAGACATAAGCAGAGTTGTAATTAATAAAAATATAGTTTTCATATGCGTTTTTCTTAGAAATCGAATAGTATGCCAAATCTTACTCCCATGGTATATGGCTTAATATTTCTGTAATCAGGGTTGTTACTATAAACCGAATTAATGAACTTCGTAAATTCTGGCTGTATATTCGCTGATACTGATTTAGTAATACTATAATTTAGTTTTAGTGCTAGATGTAATCTAAAATTGTGATCAACTCTACTTGGAGTATTGTTTGTGATACCAATTAATCGTGATTCAGGATTATTGTAATTGACTTTGGGAGCATCTATTTCATTCAATAGACTATATATAATTCCTGATTCAAAAGAAACTGAAAAGTGCTTTTTTGTGAGGAACCTGTATCCAACTTTTACCGGAAATACCAGATATCCATAAGTATAAATTGGCGACTGTAATATAAAATGATCAATACTATCAAATACCGTTGTTGTTTTAGTTTTATAGGTAATTTCATTTGGATTGGCAGGGTTAAGTTCAAACCCAAGCACCTTATTGTAATAACCTACGCTATCATTGGTTCTGTAGTCGATTTGATAAACACCTTGCTCTTTCATCTTTTGGTAACCCAAACCAGTTTCGATATAAAATTTATTAAGTTTTAATCCATAAATAAAATCGGTAGTCCATGTGGATTGATCAGCAGTTGTAGGATAATATGCCATCGCAATTGATGCACTAATACCGGTGTACATATGTACTCTTTTACGCCGTTCAATATACTCTTCAATTGAGTTTATATTTTGATAATCAATAATATTAGGTGAAATGTTATTATTAATAGAATTGGTGTATTTCAAATCAACTGGATTAGTTATTGTTAAGCTTTTCTTGCTAAAATCTTTAGTGATTTTAATTATTGGATAAGCTTTATCGTTGCTGATGGTTTTTAAGTCATTACTAATATTTTGATTTGCAGTTTCTTCAGAAATTGGAGTATTGGTGTTTTCCTCGTTTGTATATGTAGTATTCGATATGGAATTGATTGGTTTAATGATAGATTTTTTGTCTGAATTAAAACTAACCTCAGCATTATTACTTGAGTTTACAATGGCCTTTTGATCGGAAGCAATTTTGGGAATAGCCATGGTTTGATCATTACCTGATGATATTAACATCCATGCTCCAAATGAACCAACTAACAGTATAAGAGTTGCTAGAGTCCATAAAACAATTGATTTTTTGGAGATACCTTTTGAACCAAATAATTCTGAATCTATATTTTCCCATACTTTATCAGAGGGATATACTTCAATATTCGATGTTCTTTCTTTAAAGAAGCTATCTATTTTATCATTATTATTCATAGCTAAAGTTCTTAATATGAATATTTTTTTCAAATTCCAACAGCCTTAGCTGTAGCCATTTTCTGGCCTTGTATAGTTGTGATTTTGATGTATTGACAGTGATATTTAATTCATTTGCAATTTCTTGATGCGATAATCCGTCTATTACAAACAAATTGAAAACCATATTATAACCTGATGGCAGTTCTTGTATTAGACTCATTATTTGTTTATCCGTAATATTATCATCAAAATCAAATGAGATTTCATCAGTTTTGAGGTTAATATTAGTATCTGTTTCTATGTCTTCGTGATAATAGTGCTTGTTACTTGATCTATAGTTATTAATAGCAGTATTTATCATAACCCTTCTTAACCATCCTTCAATGGATCCTTTTCCTTCGTAGGTTTTAATTTTCTTAAATATCTTAATAAAACCATCCTGTAGAACATCTTCTGCCTCAGCTTTGGTTTTACTATATCTACAACATATACCAAGAAGTTTTGGTGCATATTTTTGATATAGCACATTGAACGACTCACGTTTACCTTGTTTACAACCTTCTATTATCTGGTTTTCTAAAACCATCACAATTATTCTGTTATTATTATGACATATGAATTATCCCGGGGTTGTCTGAAAGTTTAAAGTTTATTGTTATTTTTACTTAAATGAAC